>CAYSYL010000021.1:10368-18593 GCA_964435355.1 uncultured Candidatus Peribacteria bacterium
GATCGGTTGGTGCTTGATTATTGGATGTCTCCTTAATAGGTCGGATGCTGTATAAATCCGATCTTATTAAAAGGCCAAAGGATGATCCAGGCTTTGCCTTCGATGTTTTTGACTGGTAAAAAGTGGGCTTCGTCGGTACTGGTTTTACAGTTGGTGGTCACGAGGGTTTCATTAAAGCAATGGCGTGAATCGGAGCTGAATTTCCGGTTATCGCCCATGACGAAGTAGGTTCCTTCGGGTACGGTGTATTCAGTTTGGCCTTCACGCGGAAGAGTATTTCCTTTATTGACGCTATTGAGGTAGTTTTCTTCAAGTTTTAATCCTTCCGGATGGGTTTTGTTGACTATGTAAATGTCACCATCTTGGAATTTAACGGTTTCTCCTGCAAGTCCGATGACTCTTTTTATGAAATACTCTCCCTGATTGTGGGGAGGGTGAAAGACGATGATGTCGCCACGCTGTGGTTCTCCGATTTTCCAGCCGAAAAGATTCAAATATCCGAATTTATTGACGATGATGTATTCGCCATACGACCGGCTGCATTCGCCATTTTGATAGTTAAGAGTGTCGCACATGGAAGGGCCGAAGACTTGAAAAGGCGAAATGATGTAAGTGCGTATCACGAATACGAGCACAACGATGGTTATGACGTTTAAGATGAGGTCGAACCAGAAGTTTTTTTTGAGCTGTTCGAGGCTTAACTTTTTTTCTTCAATTATTTGATTCATCTTTTTAAGGGTAACGGTTTTTTCTCCGGTTTACAAGTGGGTGGCTCTTTCCATATCGGCTTCTCCCCTGTAAAATAGAGGTATGCTTATTGCGTCGAAACTTTTTCATCATTATTTGGAGCCGGGGGAGGAGATTTATGACGTTTTTCACCGCCATCCGGCGGTTATGCTTCCGGATATGATGAGGATCGGTTTCTTTGGATATTTGATCCCGGCTTTTTTGTACTATCTTTTTCCGGATGTGGGAGTTTTGTTTTTTATCTGGATGTTTATTAGTACTATTCGTGTCCTGTATGTTGTTATGCACTGGTATCATGATGCTATTTTGCTTACGAGTGTCAGTTTGTTATGCGTTGCATGGGAAGGGTTTTTTGATCGCACTTCTTCCCGGCTCGAATATCCGATGGTGGAAGGAGTTTCTTATGAATTCCGCGGATTGAGGCAGAATATTTTTAATTATGGGATGGTTTCGATTGCCCGTGCTGGTTCGACGAATCCACTGGTTTTGAAGGAGGCGATGAATCCGAGAAAAGTGGAGCGCCGGGTTATGGCTCAGCAGGAAAAATTTGTGAGCCATCAAAGTTTGAAGGATGCTGATGCTTTGAAGAGTTTGCTGACTACTCTTATTCGTCATCACGCCAAAAATGAGTAAAACATTCTTTTCAGAATTGTCAGTTACGGCATTGTCGAAAAATTTTGATCCTCACGTACTTTTCTGTACGTTGCGGAGATGTGTGACTTCTCTCTTTGTAATTTTTTAACATGATGATTGTATGAATGAATGGTTTTTGTTTCTTGTCGCTTTTATTACGGTAGATATTTTTATTCTTTTATATATTTTTGTTTTCCGTAAAAAGAAAGGTTTTTCTGATGCTGAACGCAAAAAGATGATGGCATACTATCAAAAAATAAAGACGGAAAAAGATAGCAAATTGGCTATTTTGGAGGCCGATAAGCTTTTGGATCTTTTATTGAAAAAAAAGGGATATTCCGGTTCTCTGGGGGAAAAAATGAAGCGGGCAGATAAGCTTTTTTCTGATTCGAATGCGGTATGGAATGCCCATAAGCTTCGAAATCGCTTGGCCCATGAATTAGAAGTACAATGTTCTCCTGATGAGTTTCAACGGGCTATTCGAGGATTTGAGAAAGCTTATAAGGATATGGGACTCCTGAGTTAATTTGTTTCGATGGTGTCTCCTTTTTATGAAATATGAAGAAAACTATAGTAGGTATTTCCGGATATATAGGCTCTGGTAAGACAACGGTAGCTCGTTATTTTGAAAACCTTGGAGCTTTTTTTATTAATGCTGATGCAGTGGTCGAAAGTTTGTATCAACCCGGTAAGCCAGGGTATTTAAAGATTTCCAACTATTTCGGGAAAGAGTTTTTAACGAGCAGTGGAATGCTTAATCGTAAAAAATTGGCCCGATTTGTTTTTGCCGATCAGCATAAACTGAAGATTTTAAATTTTTTAATTCACCCTTTGGTTACTAGTGAAGTTCAAAAGCTTGTCGATCAATCTTTGGCTGCTTTTATTGTGGTGGAGGCAACTTATTTTGAGAAAAAGCATTTAGGGCGTTTAGTAGATAAAATCTTATGGGTAGAGTGCGAGAAATCTCTTTTAAAAGAACGGGTACTTTTGCGGCCCGGTATGACGGAGAAACTTTTTGAGCTTATCTTTAAAACTCAAACGAAGCCTGAAAAAATAGATTTTACTGTTGAAAATAATGGTTCGGTGGAGGAGCTTTATAAAAAACTTGCTTTTTTGAGTAAATCTATTATAGAATCGGCAAACAATACTATATGAATACATTCTCTTCTCACAATTTGGCGTTGATTTTAAAGGTGACTTGTACGAGTTGCTGTCAATTGTGTCTCACGGCGGAGAAGGTTTTTATTCGATAAACTTATTATCTCGTTGAATAGTAAGACCTTCTGAAAAGGTCTTTTTTTATTTTAATTTTTTACTTTTTACCATGAAATCTTATTCCTTCGAAAATTACTCTGGTGATGACAATACTCCTGACGTTATTCCTGTCCCATGTGTGCTAAATTTTGCGTCAGTTTTTCAAGTTTCTCCTGACCTTCTTCCATACATTCATCCATTGCCTTCTGCTCCGGCTCCAGTTGTTACCTTTGAAGAATTGGGGATGGAAGCTCCACCTCCAGATGAAATTTCACCCTTATCTTTTATCGATGATCCATATTCCCCCTTTAAACCTGAAGAAGAGCCATGGGAAATTGCTCAGTTGGAAGTAGAAGGAATGGTGACAAGCGCGCTTGAGATAGCTTCTTCACTTCCGGACCCATCGGCTCCTTTCCAGCAAATGTATGATCCTGATGATACTAGTTCTCCTTTTGTTGTTTTTGGAAGCAAATAGAGTCTCTCCAGCAAATGTGATATTTCTTTGCTCAATTTTTCTTGAAGTGCGTTGAGATTATCCACCTCTTTTGGTATATTTAGGGAGAATTTAACTTTTTTATGTCACACGATCAATTTGAAGCGGTTATAGGGCTTGAAATTCATGCGCAAATCGCGACCAAGTCCAAAATGTTCTGCCCATGTAGCAGTGACGCTTTTTTTGCTGAACCGAATACGAATGTTTGTCCCGTGTGTATGGGGTTTCCCGGTCAGTTGCCGGTTATTAACGAGGAGGCCGTTCGGAAAGGTATTAAAGCGGCTCTTGCCCTTAATTGTCATATTCCCGCTTTTTCCAAGTTCGATCGTAAAAATTATTTTTATCCCGATTTGCCGAAAGGGTTTCAGATTTCACAGTTTGATCAGCCGATTTCTGAAAAGGGTTGGATTGAAATTGAAACAGAAGGCTCTCTTAAAAAAATTCGTATTACCCGTCTTCATTTGGAAGATGATGCTGGGAAATTGACCCATATAACGAATGGGACTTTGTGTGATTATAATCGCTCGGGAATTGCCTTGATGGAGATCGTGAGTGAGCCGGATATCTGCTCGTCAAAGGAGGCCGGAGCCTATGCCCGCATGATTCAGACGACGCTCCGCTATGTCGGTTCTTCGGAAGCCGATATGGAAAAGGGGATGATGCGTTTTGACGCGAGTGTTTCCATTCGTCCGAAGGGAGATCCGAAACTTTACCCGCGCGCGGAGATCAAGAATTTGAACTCTTTTAAGTCTCTCGAAGCGGCTATTGAGTATGAAATTGAGCGACAGATCACTTTATGGGAAGAGGTGAAACCTCTGAGTCAAAATATCACCGTCGGATGGACGGACGATTTACAGAAAACGTATTTTTTACGCGATAAAGAAGGGGCTGACGATTATCGTTATTTTCCGGAGCCGGATTTGCCACCTCTTGTTATTGCTCCAGATTATATTGAAAAGCTAAAAGGGGAAATCCCGGAACTCCCGAAAGAAAAGCAGAGTCGGTATGAAGATGAATGGGAGCTTTCAACGGCAGAATCTCTTCTTATCAGCAGCGACATCGAACTGGCTCGTTTTTTCGAGGCGGTGGTGGCTGAATGTAATGACCCAAAGAAATCCGCTTCTTTTGTGACGAGTATTGTCATTGGTCATTTGAAAAAAGATGATATTACCTTGAATGAATTGAAATTTTCGCCTCAAGATTTGGGCAAACTTATTACTCTTGTTAATAAAGGAGAGGTTTCGATGAATATGGCCCGAGGAGAAGTTTTCGAAAGCATGTATGGTACCGGAAAAGATCCTGCCTCGATTATTAAAGAGAAAGGTTTCACGGTGGTGGGCGATGAAAAAGAGCTTGAAACTATTTGTAAAAAAGTGTTATCTGAAAATACTCAATCCATTGAAGATTATAAGAAGGGAAAGAAGCAGGCTTTTTTCTTTATGGTCGGTCAAGTCATGAAGGCGACGAAAGGTCAGGCGGATGCCGGTAAGGTAACGACTATCATGGAAAAACTCATTCAAGCTTCTCAAACGGCGTGAAACGTCTTTTTTCCTTTTTTTTATTTTTTTAATCATTATCTATGAATTCGCTTAATTTTCTTTATTTTGCTCTCGGAGGAGGATTTCTCCTGCTGGTTATTTTTATCTGCATTGCCCTTATTTATCTTATCCGCATTTTGCGGGATTTTGCTGATGCCTCTTCCAGTGTTCGTGATACGGCTAGTAAAGTTAATACCCATGTTGGACATATTGCCGATAAGGTGGACACTTTTACGGATGAAGTCGTCAATAACTTTTTGAAGCCCTTTCATATGCTTCACTTTGTTGCTGACCGTTTAAAGCCTTTTATGGAACATTTTCAGGAGAAAATGGCGGAAAAAGAGGAGGAGATTGAAGAAGAGGAAAAAGAAGAGCAATCAAAGAAGAAAAAGAGGCGGTTCGGGAGAAAATAAAATCAGAGTGTGAATTTCTTCCTGGACTCAATAATGACCGTTATAGGAAATCGTATAACGGCATTGTACATCCTCTTTATTCGGCTCGGCTCAATAATTAATCGATAGAACCATTCGAGGGATAGTTTTTGCATGATTTTAGGAGCTCTTTTTCTTACGCCGGCAATAAAATCGAAAGCGCCTCCCACTCCCATCGCCACTTTGACGGTTGGCATACGGTGAAGATTTCGGTTCAGCCACATTTCTTGTTTCGGTGCACCGAAAGCGACGAATAAAATATCAGGTGCTTTCGCGTTGATAAGCTCGATAATGCTCTTTTCATCGTGTGAAGAAGGGGAGCCGCTATAGGTACCTGCGATATACGTGTGATATTTTTTTTCAAGAACTATTCTTGCTTTTTTGGCAACTCCATCAGCAGCTCCGAGAAGAAATATTTTTATTCTTTTATCGTGTGAATTTTTCCCGCTTTTTTCACATATTTTTACCATAAGATCTGTTCCAGTCACTCGCTCGGGGAGCAGTTTTTTCTTATAAAGATATCGAGTAGCCAAGAGTATTCCAGCCCCATCGGCTATATTAAGATTGGTGTTTTGGAGAATTTTTTTAAATTCCGGATTCTTATTCGCTTCCAGTAGCATTTCCGGATTGGGAGTGGCTATGAAAAAACTTCTTTCCCTTGCATGGATAGCTTTTTTGAGGGCGAGATTTGAAACTTCTTCCAAGGTGATCCGATCGAAAGGAATGTCTAAAACGCTTATGCCGAGTCTGTTTTTTGCAATAATTATAAAGTCTTGAGCCTTTTTGAATTCGCATTTTTCTCCATCTCTCACTCCAAAAAAATCAATGACCTGAAAGCCGGCAAGGGTGACGATTTTTTGAAGTTCATGAGGGCGAAAAGCATAGTAATATCGGTTCCCTTTATTGGCCCATGGAATGAGCAAGTCTTGCGAGTTGTATCTTCCGAAACTCATCAAACTGCGCCATTTTGAGGCCATTCGTTCTTTTTTATATTTATTTTGATAAAGATTCCAAACGGTTATGATTAATGTCCCATCTTTTTTTAAAACCCGTTTCATTTCCTGTAAAGCTTTTAGTTGAAGTTTTTTAGAAGGAATGTGATGAAAGGCCCGAATGTTGGCAAGGGTGTCGATAGTTTCATTTTTAAGAGGAATATTGAGCTGATTGCCGTGAATAAAAGTTGAGGAAGGGTGATTTTTTCGTGCCAATTGTAACAAAGAAGGAGAGTTGTCGATTCCGATATAATGATAACTTTCTTTCTTTTTTTTGGAGAGCGGTTCCAAAAATTTTATAAACCGGCCATTGCCGCAACCGAGGTCGAGGATTGTTTCCCCATTTTTTATGTAAGGCTCGAACGTTTCAAACTCTTTGCCAGTTGTTTGACGTGATGCGGAGAATTCTGGAGCAATATTTTCATAGATTTCCTCCAATTTTTTCATGGTTTCCAAAGCTTTCTTTTCTTGCATGAGAAGTTATAATTGACACTGTATGGTAAAATATTCTCCTTTATTATAATGAAAAAAAGTCTCTATGCCCACGCCAGTTGAGGAGTTTGTGAAACATATATTTCACCAGAAAATTCGTGATCAAAAAGCCATTCATGATCTTAAGGGGAAGTTTTCGACCCGTTTCAAGAGGAGTTTTTTTGCCAATGTTGAATTGATTGAGGCTTATCGGGGGCTAATTTTAAAAGGGGAGTTGCCGGATGATCGGGAGTTTTGGAAAGTTTTGCGTAAGCGTTCGGTTCGTTCCCTTTCCGGAATTGCTTCGATAACGGTCATCATGAAGGCCTATCCGTGCCCCGGCAAATGTATTTTTTGTCCGACGGAACCGGGTATGCCGAAAAGTTATCTTTCCAATGAGCCGGCTATTATGAGGGCTATTTTGAATGATTTTGATGCCTATCGCCAAACACGCAATCGCCTCGATAGTTTGAGAAAATCCGGTCATCACACTGATAAAATTGATGTTATCGTTTCAGGGGGAACTTTTTCGTTTTATCCACACCGCTATCAGACAGATTTTACGAGGAACATTTTTAATGCGCTTAATTATCCGCTGCCCAAAGCGCGGTCGCTTTTAGAAGCGCAAACAATAAATGAAAAAGCAGAACATAGCTGTATCGGACTTTCTTTTGAAACTCGCCCTGATCATATAACTGAACGAGAACTCTTGCGCATGAGAGAACTCGGTTGTACCAAAATAGAGATAGGCGTTCAAAGTTTGAACGACAAGGTTTTGGCTATGAATCGTCGAGGCCATGGTATTGCCGAAACCCAAAAAGCGATTCAGCTTATTCGGGACGCTGCTTATAAAATTAATTGCCATATGATGCCAAACCTTTATGGCAGTACCCCCGAGATAGATTATCAAGATTTTGCGGAACTCTTTGAAAATCCTGCCTATCGGCCGGATTGGCTCAAAATATATCCCTGTATGGTGGTTCCCTGGTCGCAATTGGAAGGGATTTTTAAACAAGGTAAACATAAGGCTTATAGTGACGAAGCTTTGGTTGAACTTTTAGTGAAGATGAAACAGGTTGTTCCAGAATATGTGCGGATTACTCGTTTGTATCGTGATATTCCCGCTCCGACTATTTTAGAGGGATCCAAGGTATCCAACTTGAGACAGATGGTCCATATGGCTATGGAAAAGAGGGGACTTGAGTGCCGTTGTATCCGTTGTCGTGAAATCAAGGGAGATAAAGTGCATATCGACGAATTAACATTAAAAGTGAAGCCATTTGAAGCGTCGGAAGGCCAGGAGTTTTTTATCACTTTTGAAGATGAGAAAAAGGACAAATTGGCTTCTCTTTTGCGCTTGCGTTTTTCTTCTTATAGCCTTAACGGGAAAAGGCATTTTATAAAAGAGTTGGAAGGAGCCGCTCTTGTCCGTGAGGTTCATACTTATGGTGAACAGGTTCGGGTGCAAGGAGGGGAGGGGGGGGTATCGGAAGGAGGGGAGTCTCAGCATATCGGGCTTGGTCGGCGTATGATGAAAAAAGCTGAAGAGATCGCTCTTCAAAACGGTTTTAAGAAGATTGCCGTTATCAGTGGGATTGGTGTTCGGGAATACTACCGAAAATTGGGATATCGACTGGAGGGGACGTATATGGTACGGGAGTTGTAG
>CAYSYL010000022.1:0-17941 GCA_964435355.1 uncultured Candidatus Peribacteria bacterium
AGTCCCCGCAACTTCTGAGAAAACTGTGATCGAACTGAATGTAAAAGACCACCACACTGCCTTTCTGACTTCTCCACTCAAAATTTATCTGAGAGATACGTCAATATTGACAGCCAGACGAATCTAGGACATATTTTAAAATAAGTCAAGTGCGTGGGTGGGCGGCGCGGCACTTTATCTATCCGGAGAAACATGAAATGGCTGGAAGTGCTGCGAGTCTGTCTGGTTCTTGTGGCTGAAAGAGAGATTTTCATGGCCGAAGGAAATATTCTCGTGTTCGAAGGAGAGATTCTTGTGGTAAAAGGACAGATTCTCGTAGCTGAAGCAGGTTTCCTGGAGCAAAAAGGAGAAATCCTGAAACCGGAAGGAGAGTTTATAATGCTAAAAAGAGAGATTCTTCTGGTAAAAGGACAGATTCCTGTAGGAGAAGTATAGTTTCTCCCGGTAAAAGGCGAATTCGATTTCGTCAAACTGCTTTTTTGGTTTATAATTCGCCTGATTTTATTTTTTAACTATTGATCGTATGGAATTTTCTGGAGTGAAAGAAAAGACCTTGGTGCTCATTAAGCCGGATGCTATTCAGCGGGGACTTGTCGGGGAGATTTTGGCCCGCTTTGAAAGAAAGGGGTTGAAACTGGTCGGCATGAAGATGATGCGGCTGGATGAAGCCGTTTTGCGTGAGCACTATGCTCATATTGCCGATAAGCCTTTTTTCCCGGGTGTCAGCAAGTTTATGCGAAGTTCTCCGGTTATTGCTCTCTGTTTGGAAGGATTGGAGGTCGTTCAGGCTGTTCGATTGCTTTGCGGCATTACGAAAGCGAGAGCCGCAGAAGCTGGTTCCATTCGCGGCGATTTGGCTATGAGTGTTGCCTGCAATGTGGTTCACGCTTCGGATAGTGTCGAAACGGCTCAAAAAGAGGTTCCGCGCTTTTTCCATGCCGATGAAATACATCAGTATGACAAGAGTGAGTTTGAAAATGTCTATACGGAAGATGAGCGCGTGTAAATAATAACTGAAAGGCTACCTTTCATTTAAAAATTAAAATGGAGCTTATGTTCTAAAAACGTAAGCTCCTTGTTGTTTATTGATTTGTTTCGTATTCAATCGGGGTTTCGTATTCAATTGATGTTACTGATTCTTGTGGGGATGGAATGATCATCCTTCTTGAATGTAAGGGAAGGAAATAAAGAGTTGTCAGAAAGAAATTGAGAGCTATGGTTATTACCACGAGTGCGACTATTCTTCCCCAGCCTTTTTTTGGAGCTATTCCTATTACTACTCCATCTTCACGATCGATGAAATATTTTTCGATTCCGTTGAGATAATTTTCGAGGAGGTGCATGGCTGGTTCTTCCACTTGAAAAAGCATGCCATTGATACTTATTTGCGTTGTTTTATGCGTCATGAGGCGGAAGTAAAGAGGTAATGGTTTTTGAAAGTTCTTGCCAGGCCCCGTTGAGATTTTTAATCGCTTCAATTCCATTTTTTGTTACTTCATAGTACTTTCGGGGAGGACCGTTTTTCGATTCAAGCCATGTGTATTCAAGTAATCCTTCCCGTTTGAGGCGATTTAAAAGGGGATATAAAGTTCCTTCCACGACAATAAGATTATTTTTTTTCAGTTCGTTCAAGATATCGTAAGCGTATATTTTTTTGTTTTGAGCAATGGTGAGAAGTATGCAGAATTCCAAGATTCCTTTCCGCATTTGGGCTTTCGTGTTATCGAGGTTGTTGTTTTCCAGGGTCATGCCTTTTTTATTTATTGATCAGGTTTTATTCTACCACCTAGTACCTTGCAATGCAAGTTACCGAAATGAATTTATTCCTTACCTCAGAAAGTACTGGTAGTTTTTTAGCCTTTCAAGAAGGCTTTCGGCTCTCGAAGATTTTTGATATCTTTCCTTTGCTTTATTATTTTATTGTATGCTGGTAACCCGACGATTTACTTTTGACTCTGCGCATTTTTTGACCGATTACTATGGAAAATGTGAACGGATGCACGGTCATACCTATACGCTTGAAGTTACTTTTGAAGGATCAGTTCAAAGTAATGGTTTAGTCATAGATTTCGTCGTTTTAAAAAAAGTCGTGAAAAAGCAGGTTGTCGACCAACTCGATCATCAGTTGTTGAATGATGTTATTGAAAATCCTTCGGCTGAAAGAGTGGTCATGTGGATGTGGAATCAACTGAAGGATTTGCCTATTCTTTTGCGCGATGAAATGAACGACCCGAATCTTGGGAGTGATATCAAGAAATTTTTGAAAGAAGAAGGTAAAGGAGTGAGTCTCGATAAAAGCAAGTTTACCGAAAAATTGAGACTGGTGGAATTAAAGCTTTGGGAAACTCCTAATGCATGCGTAACGTATAACGGTGATTAGTTATCCTTTATTTTATGGACTCTTTTCAAGATCATCTCCGTTTTTTGCAGGAAAAAGCTGTGAATGCCCGTTGTGATATTGTGCAAATGCTTTCCAAGGCTGGTTCTGGCCATTTAGGCGGATCACTTTCCTGTGTCGAAATGCTGGTGGCGCTTTATTATGGAACTCTTTCTCATGGCAGTGTCATGCGCTACGATGTCTCGAAGCCCGGCTGGGATGGTCAGGATTATTGTGTTCTGTCGAAAGGTCATGCCAGCCCTACCTTATATTCCATATTGGCTGATGTTGGTTTCTTTCCGAAGGAGGAGTTGGCTTCATTTCGGCATGTTAACAGCTTGTTACAGGCTTTCCCTCATAAAAAAATTCCGGGAGTAGTGTTGGATTCCGGTATTGCGGGCCAGGGAGTTCAATCTTCCCTTGGTTTGGCTATGGCTTTAAAAATGGATCGTCGGGAAAATCATGTGTATTGCTTAGTGGGCGATGGTGAGCTTCAAAGCGGAACGATATGGGAAGCGGCACTTATTGCGGCCCATTATCGTTTGGATAATCTGACGCTGCTTATTGATTATAATACTTTGCAGATGGATGGATTGGTCCGTGGTATCGTGGGAATTGACTCTGTGGCGGATAAATTTGAAGCTTTTGGATGGAAAAGTATTCCTGTTTCTGATGGACATAATTTTCACGATTTGCTCCTGGGTTTGGAAAAAGCTTTGGAAACTCAACGCCGTCCGAGTGTTCTTGTTTGTCGTACTATAAAAGGAAAAGGAGTTCCCTTTGCTGAAAATAAAGCTTCGTACCATGCTGAAGTCTTGAGTGAACAGGAGCTCGAAGAGGCCTTGAGGAACTAGAATTTACCTAAAAAAGACTATTGGCGCTATGAATCAGAAGACAATTTTTACTTGCATTAAAATTTCTAAAAAGGTACTTTATGGCCCATTCTTTTGATTTGTCTCTCCATATATTTTAACAATATGAGAAAAACTTTTTTCCTTCTTTCCTTCCTCATTCTTGCTGGATGCAGCTTTTTAAATCCTTCTTCAACGGCGAAACTCGTTTTTGAAACGGGAAAAGCTAAGACTGAATATCGTTTAGAAGTAGCTCATTCTAAAGATGAGCGTGCGAACGGTCTTATGTTTAGAACCTCTTTGCCGGAAAAGCAGGGGATGCTTTTTGTTTTTGATAAACCGGCCCGTCAAAGCTTCTGGATGAGAAACACTCTTATTCCTTTAGATATCGTTTTCATGGATGGAGATTATAAAATTGTCGATATCAAAAAGGGCTTCCAGCCTTGTAAAACAGTTACGTGTGAGGTGTATACCTCTTCTGTCAAGGCTCTCTATGCTCTCGAAATTAATGCAGGAGAAGCGGATAAATTTGGGATTGAAACCGGAGGAAAAGCTCAGCTTTTGAAATAAATACTTATTGGATAAGGTTTCACGTTTTAATCACAGCCATTTTAAGATAATATCTTATTGTTTTAGGCTTATCTCATATGGATAACGCCAATTGTTACCGTTTTTTATGCTTTATAATCCAGACGTTCAAATTTCTACCCATAAAGCTTTTGCTGAGTCGATGGTAAGACTTGGGGCAAAGTTTCGCAATTCGATTATTCTTTGTGCCAATACTTCAAATGTTTTCGGTATGCAACTTTTTGAAAAAACTTTTCCCGAACGATTTATTAATTTCGGAAATGGGCTTTCCACTATGGTGGGAAGCGCTCCCGGTTTTATTGTTCGAGGAAAAATTCCTTTTCTTTGTGCCTATGCCGGAAATATAACTGGTCACTGTTTCGAACAGATCCGAAATTTCATCGCCTTCCCTCACCACAACGTAAAAATTATTGGTTTGAATGGGGGTATTTTTAATGGAGAAGAAGGTGCCATTTGGCAACCGTTGGAAGACGTCGCTTTGATGAGATCCCTGCCACATATGAAAGTTATTTGCCCTGCTGATGCCATTGAAACAAAACGTGCTATCGAAATGATGATGCTGGATTATGGATCGACGTACTTACGGTTATCATACCTTCCGTTGCCGGATTTATATTCCCAGGATCATCATTTCGAATTTGGAAAAGGGTCTATTTATAAGCAGGGAAGTGATGTATGCATTTTTTCGTATGGGCCGACGTTACATACTTCTTTAGAAGCAGCTCAGATTTTGGAGCGCGAAGGAATTTCCACCATGGTTATTAATATGGCTTCCATTAAACCTCTCGATGTTTCCCTTGTTGCCGAGTGTGCCCGTCAGATTCCTCATATTGTTTCAGTGGAGGATCATCAAACAGTCGGTGGACTTGGTTCAGCTATTGCTGAAGTTTTAACTGATAAATATCCTGCCACATTGTTACGTATAGGCATGGAAGGATTCGGTGAATCCGGTAAAGTGGACGATCTTTACAAGAAATATCGACTTAATGGGCAAGGTATAGCTGAGCGGGTGCTCCAGAGTTTGCGGGAAAAATAGAGTGTTTATTACCATTGCCATTTTTCTATTTCCGGCATGTCTTTGCCATTTTCTACGATATAACGGGCATGATCTTCCAATTTTTGCTCGAATATACGTATGATTTTTTTTGCTTTTGTTGCCAACTTCGGCTGCACTTTTGATCCCTTTTCCAGGGCTTCGATAGCCAAATCATATCGACTCGTTTTGTTCATGACCATCATTTGAAAAGGAGTTGTCGTGGTACCTTCTTCGATATAACCGTGAATGCTGAATCTTTCTGCATGGGGGTGTCCAAAAATCAGTTTTTTTATGACTCCGGGATATCCGTGAAAGTTGAAAATGATAGGACGGTTGGCAGTAAAATAGTGATCAAATTCGTTATGATTCAAGCTGAGAGGATGTTTTTCGTCTCCTATTCCAAGGGCTGTCAGCTCCGACACATTAACGAAGCGAAGTTTCAATTCGGGTATTAATTTTTTTAAAAGCGCCATGGCAGCGAGACTTTCGTGGACCATGGCATCTCCGGCGGCGGCCATGACGACATCAGGATTTTTACTGCCGGGATGAACCCACTCCCAAATACCGACTCCTTTTTTTTGTTGTTCCCGAGCTTCTTTTAATGTTAGCCATTGAGGCATCGGATTTTTGTTGGAAACGATAACATTGATACTGTTGGTTCTTTTGAAGCAATCTTCTAAGGTCACGAGTAAACTGTTGGCATCGGCTGGTAAATAGACACTGCAAAATTTTCCATGTTTTTCCAAAATATTGCTGATGAAGCTTGGATTTTGATGGGAGTACCCGTTATGCTCCTGCCTCCATCCCACACTTGTTAAGAGATAATTGAGTGAGGCGATGGGTTTTCTCCATGAAATTTTTGAGGCTTGTTTCATGAATTTCGCGTATTGATCGACCATGCTGGCGACGATGGTGGCAAATGCTTCATAGGTCGCGAACATGCCGTGACGTCCGGTTAATAGGTATCCCTGAAGCCATCCTTGAAGATTGTGTTCACTGAGTACTTCCATGACGCGTCCACTCGGCGAAAGATTTTCGTCATAGCTATGTACGGGCCACATGAAGGCACGCTTGGTGGCTTCGAAAAGGGATTGGAATTTATTAGATTCGGTTTCATCCGGACACATGAACCGGAAATTTTTTTCTTTATCGTTCAAAAGGAATATGTCCCGGATATAATTCGATCCCACCGCTGTATTGCCCAATTGCTGAGCGCCCCTTTTTTGTGGAGAAATTTTTACCGCATACGTATCTATTTCGGGTAAATTAAGTGCTTTAAGTAACATTCCGCCGTTGGCGTGCTTATTTTTTCCCATACGTAAATTCCCCACTGGTTCAAAAGTAAGAAGTTCGGGAAGAGGCTGTCCTTTTGTATCAACCAGTTCCTGGATGTGATAGCTTTCCAGCCAGTTTTTTATAAGCTTAAAATGTTCCGAATTTCTTTCCGGGTGACCGAGTGGAATCCCGTGTGAATGGTATGTCCCTTCCACTTTGTGTCCATCGGCTTTTTTTATTCCTCCTTTCCCTTTTACTGAGCGATAAATGATCATCGGCCATTGAGGTTTCAATAGTGGCTTTTTTGAACTTCTGGCTTTGAATTGAATAGCCCGTATTTGTTGATAGGCATACTCCAGAGCTGTGATCATTTCTTTATGAGCATGTTTTTCGTGACTCAGATCATTAACAATAATTGGTTCATATCCTAACCCGATGAATAAATGAGTGAGCTCTTCGTCACTCATCGAAGCGTAAATAGTGGGACTTGTTATTTTATAACCGTTCGCATGGATGATAGGTAAAACGGCTCCCGATTCAGCGGGATTTAAAAATTTGTTTCCATGCCATGCGGTTGCGAGAGGTCCGGTTTCTGACTCTCCATCTCCTACGACACATGTCACAATGAGATCGGGATTGTCGAGTACTGCCCCGAAAGCTGTTGCAAGCGAGTATCCTAGCTCTCCTCCTTCAAGAATCGCTCCTGGAGTTCCCGGATTCGTATGACTGGGAAATCCTCCCGGCCAGGAAAACATTTTAATCAATTTTCCCATGCCTTTTTTGTCTCTTTTGAGTTCCGGATAGTATTCGGAAAGTGTGTTTTCGGCAAAAAGACTGCTGATGACTGCCGGAGCTCCATGGCCTGGCCCGACCATGAACATGAAGCTTGGTTTTATTTTTTCCCGGGAATGCCGGGTAATGAGATAATTGAGATGGGCGTATAAAAAATTGAGTCCTGGAACTGTTCCCCAATGACCCAATATTCTATCTTTTAAGTGTTCAATTTTTAACTCTTTTTCAAGGAAAAAATTATCTTTCAGATATAATTGAGCGGCACTTATATAATCAACGTATCGGAGATATTTATCTATTATTTCCGGAGCATTTTTGGGCATTTTCATATTTTGGCATTTATTGATCTTTTTATTATACCAAAATTTCCTGATAATCGCGAATGATAAAGCTGGCTCCTGCCTTTTTTAAGTCCTCTTCTGCAATACTGGTGGTGAGTCCTATGGAGGGAATATTCCCCTGCATGGCAGCCTTTATCCCATTAATGCCATCTTCAAATACGATGCATTCTTCTGGCATAAGGTTTAATTTTTTCGTTGCTAGCAAGAAGATGTCGGGAGCCGGTTTTTGATGTTCTACTTGCTCCTGACTTACGATTGCTTCAAAAAAACTGCTTATGCCTCCTCTTTGAAGAATTTTCTTTGTTGCTTCTTGTTTGTTGCCAGTGGCAATAATCATTTTTTTCCCTTTTTGTTTTGCCCATTCAAGGAATTTTTCTGCACCTGGCACCGTGATGATTTTTTCTGTTTCCAGCAGTTCGTCGTATATTTTTTTCTTCTTATTCGAAAGTGCCTCAAATTTTTCCGGCGTTAATGGTTTATTATTTTCTTTGAAAACTGCCGGGAAAATGAATTTTGAGCCGGTCCCTGAATACTTATACTGGTCATCATGTTGGGTATAATTTATGCCTTCTTCTTTGAAAACTTTTGAAAACGCTAAAAAGTGGAGATTCTGAGTGAGGGCGAGTGTTCCATCGAGATCGAAAATATATCCTTTTGATTGATTTAAGCGAGCCAGAAGTAGGGAATTTGTTGTTCTTTCTTGCATAGATTTTATATATTTTTCGTTAATTCTACCATTTGCTTGCCTTTTTAGCAAATTATGTTATTTTATTTCTCTTGAGTTTTTGTTGGAGTTTTATGTTTTTGGTGCCAGTTTATCGTTGGTATAAATCCGTACAAACAAGAAAAGCAGAGGAGGCTCTTGCGTTGGCTGAAGAAAAAGCATTACAAGATAAAATAGTTACCCGAAAAGCTTTAGGGAAGCCTGTTGATGTAGGGCAACGTCCATTTTCTTTGACAGCAGAAAATACGGCTTTTTATGTCGGAAAAATATTTCGTGAGCACACACGTCGTTCGGTGGAGGCAGTTTTAACGAGTTCATCAACTTCTGAAGATGAGCGAGAAGATAAAATTTATAATAAAGATTTTATTCGGGCGACTATTCGCTATGCTTTGGAAAATACCAATGGTGAGGAAAAAGCACGAATATTGGTTTGTCGATGTTTAAGTGAGTTATTTAATGGTCCGAAGGATGTTCAGGGAACCTATGAAACGGAAGAGGAGATTGAACTTATTAATGGTCTTGCCAAAGAGGAGTTTAAAGAAAAAGCCCG
Organism: uncultured Candidatus Peribacteria bacterium; assembly: GCA_964435355.1. Classification (GTDB taxonomy): domain Bacteria; phylum Patescibacteriota; class Gracilibacteria; order UBA1369; family UBA1369; genus CAYSYL01. Next base: position 8,535 of record CAYSYL010000022.1, read on the forward strand.
GAGACTTGAAGTGGTGAATGTGGAAGGGGATCCATGGCATAAAGAGCTGCTCGAAAAATTGCGAGCATCAGTTGATGAGGATGGGGTATTAAATGTTAAAAATGCTTTGGGAGTTGAAGGGAAACCAACACTTTCGGCATGCCCCACCTCTTTAGAATTAGCTCAATATTTATATTGGGCTTGTGAACAAAATCCGACACTTTTAACCGATCTTTTCGAAACACGGCCGGCGAAAATTAAAGATGATGTGGAAGGAAATTATCCGCCTTCAAGTCAATACTACGGGTTAGTTGAAGTAGCGCTCAGATTGGCGGCTATTCTACGGGGGCAGCATATTCATGGGGGTGTGAATCGGCAGGGAGTGTATGACGCTATTATTATAAAAATTATTAAAGGATTAGATGGTAAAGCGATGTTGGGAAAAGGAAAATTTAAAGATATTCCTGAATTGCAACCATTATTCCATTTGTTTTCTACGTCGAAATTTGAAACGCTTCATGTAAATCCTTCCGTTATTCCGGAATTGGCATCCATGAAATCTCGTCGAACTGACCGTCGTCTTGTCAGGTTTTTTCGAGGTATTTCAGCAGCGACGGCTTTGGCTCTTGCAGGGGTTGTTGTATCGAACTTCAGAGAGGCGGAGGAGAGGAGAGAAATCGATCAAGCGCATTTACAGGAGCAAGTGAAGCGTCGTACTTTTATAGAAGCGGTTGTTCCCCGAATGCGCGAGTGTCTGGATGAAATGTATGACATACGAAATTCTGAAAATCCCCTTGTTGAACCATTGCTTATAAAATTTGTCAGTAAATATGAGCTTCCTGAAAATTTGCCAGCTTATTATGATGATATTTCCGTAGAAGAAATGGTGGAAAGTTTTCTGGATCACTATGCCGAGTCTTTTCAATTGAACGGCTTTTCGGTACTGCCGAAAGTTATGGGAAGCCGTTCCGTCGATACTCTTATTGAAATGGCTGGAATGGATGTTCCACCTTCAAACGAAGATCTTGCTTTTACAGATCACCAGATTGAGTCTCTTTATGGTGAGTCGGTAGGTAGATTTATTGGCTATGATTCCAATAAGCATGGGAAACGTTTTGATACAGTTGGTGATTACGACCTCGTTTATTTAGTTGATTCCGATAAGGGAAAGATTGTGGTTGGGAAAAAACATGAATCTCCTCAGGAAGAACCCTATCGTTTTTCTACCGGGATTCAAGCTTCTTATGCTATTGCTGCTTATCTTCGAAAAAGAAGTCTCAAAGGGGTGAATCTCGCTTTAAGTGATATTGCCCTTTATGCCAATTGCATGGTTCCAAAAGGGTTAAGCTATGATCAAACCTATAACACCCCCGATATCGTTCGTTTTAAAGATCCACTTGGTCGTTTTGACTATGAGTTCCGTAGTATTGAGTATCCCTTTACTGATTCCAGATACAAAAAAATAGTATTGGCGAGAAAAACAGGAGAGCATGTTTTTACGAGCGATATTGGTTATCAAGCGGTTACCCAGTACAGTATTTATGGTTTGGGCCAACCTCCTTCCACGAATTGCGATCAGGAGTTACAGTAACTTCCATGTCATTTCAAACACCTCTTTTTGCAATGTGAAAAATTCCGGATGATGGATCCGAATTCCCGTGAATATTTTTTCCGTCGTGTGGAAAAAGCAAATATAATTTTGATATATGAAACAGCTGCTTTCGAAAGGGTAACTTTTTTTCGGTATGATTTTTATTTCACGGTTGATTTTGGCAGAAGCTTTTTTCATGCTTTGTGCCACTTTGGAGTCCTGTAAAATGAGCCGGACTTTTGTTCCTTTTTTATTCCGCTCCTGAGTCCACTGCTCTTCCCGCTTCGGATCTATTCCAATATAGAAGTTATCGATGTACATCCATCCAATAATTTCGGATGGGTTTTGACTGAGCATATCTTCATACATCTGCCGATAACCTTCGAGGCCTTTGTAGTAGTTTATTTGCATCCCTTCCGAAGCAAGTGGCTTACTTTTGAGTTCTTTTACAATTTTTTCAGCGTACTGCACTTTTTCCTTTTGATCATGGGCAATTTTTTCCACATCATCTATGGCAAAATAAGAGGTGACTCCTTGCTGAAAATTTAAAACAAACCCTCTTTCCATCAGACTTTTGAGTATGTCGTAGACAGAAGTGCGTTTAATTCCCGTGAGTTTTGCCAGTGTCGAAACTGGATTTGGTCCGCGCTGATAAAGGGCGGTATAAATTGCCGCTTCTTTTTCGTTAAAACCTATTTTTTCAAAAAGCTCGGTAAGCATATTTCATTGATCTGTTTTTAAGTCGATTTTTTTCGACATGTCTATAATATATTTTTATGGCTTAAATACAAGTAGTTAATTTTTACTGTTGGAAATTCCGTCATATTTATCCAGTAGCATTTAACAGTAATTTTTAATTGCTATTTATTAAAAATATGTTATATTATTTATCCATTATTTTTTTGTGTTTATGTCGGTAGAGGGTCTGGTTGGAACAGATAGGATAGTTGATCTTTTGTGAAAGGAAAGGGAGCTTGTTGATTTTATTGCTACTTCGGATGGGCGAAGAAAATTAGAGGAATGGTTTTCTCGACATGCGGCTATTATCTGGCCTGAGCTTCCTCCCAGTCAGCAGATGGGGAAAGTTATTTTAGCTTCCATGCTTATGGCATCTCCTCCAGTGGAAGAGGGAATCGTTTTAATGGAGCGTCCTCAAGCGCCCCTTACTTTTCTTACTGAACAAACAGCTCTTATCACTTTTTTACAGGAGGTGAGAGGAAAAGTTGATCATTTACTTGCACCGCCGGTTGTATCCCCACCACCACAACAACAAAAAAATACATCGAGTGAATTGATGGTCGTTTCTCCTAAAGGTGTTTCATACCGCAAACTTCGGGAAATGTTTGAAAGGGATATTGATCTTCAAAAATGCCTTAGGTTAGCCCTTGATACGTATCGTCGATTTGGTCTGACCAATGAATTGATGGAACGCCGAATTATTGCTTCTGAAGATGATTTGCGATGGCAGTTTGAAAATTGTTCCATTCCCGAATCGGCCGCAAAGGTGGCTAAAGAGCAGCTGGATTACGGAGAAAGACTGGTTCCGATTTTCATTCCACCACTTCATATCGGGAAATTTGATATTCAGCATTTGTGGCAGGCGCTTTTTGTTAATAATGGCCTTGCCACAGCTTCCGTGGATCACACGGGAACCATTATTCAAAATTATACGATAAAAGAGATGGGTAATTTAAGAAGATTGCCTGACCGTGATACATGGCAAGATTTAATTAATGATAAGCCTTCCGATCAGTTGCGAATGTTCTGGCAAGCTTTATATCGTGTTACGGAGCCACGAAAAATGAAAGGAGTTATGGGCGATCGTTCTGAAGCTCACATTGCTTTTGTTTCTCCTTCTTTTTTCCCTCAAACTTCTGTTGTTCAAGATTTGAAAACTTCGACAAAAGAGAAGAAGCCTATTGATCCCGCTACCCATTTCTTGTGGTTAGCTCAACAAATATATCAGGGAGCTAAAGCGAGAGCTGAGCGTCAAAACAAGGATATAGACACTCGATCGCCTTATATGTTTAGAGATTTTACGAAGCGTGCGATGTCCCGCCGCTTTGTTGCGAAGCATCTTCATTTAGGGGCTATGCGAACCCGTTATTCCAGTTTTATTTATCCGAATGGAATGATTCCTTGTCTGCAGTGGGATCAGCATGCGAAGTTATTTTCTATCACCACGTGCCTTCCTGATTCACATGAAGATGTTGGCTCTTTTCAAATGATTTGTTGAACGACTGGAGTTATTCCGGATCTTGTAAGTATTTCAATACGTTTCTTTTTCGCATTTCATCACGACATTGTATTTCCAGCTTTTCTGAACGCTTTTTCCCTTCAGGAGGAGAAGTGCCGTCTAAAATTTCTCCTTTCCCGAGTGCTAATTTCCCGGGGTTCGCTTTTTCATAATTTAGTCGTCTTTTGGCCTCATTTTCACAGGCAGTTAGCGTTTTTGAATCGACTCCTGTTTTTTTACAGTCAAGGCAGTTTTGGTTTGGGGGACAAAGATGTGGTGAGTCGAGAAGTTGGAAAAAATATTTTGGGAATCTGATTCCCCGATCGATTTCCCCTTTTGTAAGGGTGGGAGGAATTTTAATGGCGCTACCGGAGACATATATGGCATGGTCATACATTGTTTTAAGATAGGAGTGCCAATCCTGAGGAATGTAATATTTAGACTGAATGGGATACAACCCATTGTTAGCAGCATCCTGTAGCATGACTTCGTATCGTCCCTCTGCAATACCCCCAACGGATATTCTACCCGAAACTTTTATAGTGAGGGGCTGGAGAGAACGAGTGCGATCCTCCTCAAGGTAACATTCGAATCCATTTGTTTTTCTGTCACAGGGGTTTTCTGTGTTTTCCGGGAGAGTTGTTATTATTTCAAAACTTTCCGCTGTGTCATCTATTTTTATGAAAGTTCTTCCATCATCGAGAGATGTATAATCAGTATTCCATTCACTTTTTCCTGGATTAATGAAACGTACGTTATCAGTCCAGAGGCGTGTTGAAGGAACGATGCTGCTATGCAGGGTAAAAGTGGTTTTCTCTTTGAGAGAATTATTTTTCATTATTTGTACTGAGGCAGATTCAAGTTCTTTTCTCACAGTTACTTCTATGGTAGCGGGATACTCTTTTAGGATTTGATCGAACTCACCTTGTTTTTTGCAATCCGCAAAACCAGCTCCTGAAGCGATAAGAAGGATGGCTCCTGCTATATAACTTCCAATGGAAGACGGTTCTGGTCGTAGTAGAGTGTCTTCATTAATTTTTATACTAGTATCCAAAATATGCGTACTGTATAACTAAAAATTTCTTTGTCAATATGTGCTGAAATAATCTTCCTTATCGATGGGCATTTGTAGTACAGTAAGGAGGATCTATGCATACTCTTCCTCTTAAACTTTTTTCTGGATCTTCTCACCCTGAATTGGCTCATGAAATTGCCAAATATCTTCATGTTCGACTGGAACCGATTACGTTGAAGCGTTTTGCTTGTAATGAAGTGTATGCCAAACCGGAAAAAACCGTTCGAGATTGTGATGTGTATATTGTTCAGACCGGGACAAGTCGTGTGAATGAGGATTTAATGGAACTTTTCATTATTTTGGATTCACTAAAACGCTCATTTGCCGGAAAGATTCATGTGGTAATGCCTCATTATGGGTATGCACGTCAGGATCGTGTGGCAACACCCCGTGAGCCAATCAGTGCGAAATTGGTAGCGGATCTTTTATCAGCTGCTGGTGCTGATCATGTTATTACTATTAACCTTCACTCTGATCAGGAGCAGGGATTTTTTGATTTTCCTGTTGATAATTTAAGTACCAATAGGATTTTTTCCGATTATATCAAACGGAAGAAGATGTCGAACCTGGTGGTTGTGGCGCCGGATACTGGCGCTGCCAAATCAGCAAAGCGGTTTGCTGATCTTATTGGCGCGGATCTCGCTATTTTGCATAAAGTTCGTCCAGAACATAATGTTTCCGAAGTTATGCATGTTATTGGTGATGTGACGGATAAAAGCTGTATTATTTTTGATGATTTGATTGATACGGGGGGAACCGTTTTGAATGCCAAAGAGGCATTGCTGAAAAAAGGAGCCCATCCCGATATTTATCTTGCCGCCACGCATGCCATATTTTCTCCCCCGTGTGTCGAACGTCTTACCCAAGCTCAATTTAAGGAGGTTATGGTCACGAATACGGTTCCGCTTCCTCCTGAAAAACAGTTTCCAGGATTGACGGTTTTATCGGTGGCTCCACTCCTGGCCACTACTATCGATAATGTTCACAAAGGAAAATCTGTTTCATCTGTTTATTAATATGTTGCCAACGGTTTATATCGGAAATGATCATGCGGGATACGACATGAAGGTAGAGTTGAAAAAATTTTTGGAAGAAAATAGGTTTAAGGTCGTTGATGTTGGAAGTTTTGGTACGACAAGTGTCGATTATCCAGATTTGGCGTATGCTGTTTCCGCGAAGATCCGTGAGGATGCTTTGGGTCTTGGGATTTTAGTTTGTGGTACAGGAATCGGCATGGCTATTACGGCTAATAAACAACAGGGAATTCGGGCAGCGCTTTGTACTCATGAGAGTATGGCCCGTTTGGCCAGACAGCATAATGATGCGAATATTTTATGCCTAGGAGGGAGAATTATCGGTATCGAATTGGCCAAAAATATTACCAAGACTTTTCTTGAAACTTCTTTTTCCGGTGAAGATCGCCACAAAAAGAGGATTGCTAAGATGGACTCTTTTCTTGCCTAACGTATAGAAGAGATTGTAGCGCTCTTCACACTATGATATATGCACGTAAAAATTGCTCCCTCCATTTTATCGGCAGATTTTGGACAACTTAATAAAGAAATTGCCTCGATTGAGCCATATTCTGATCTATTGCATGTGGATGTCATGGATGGCCATTTCGTTCCCAATATTACTCTCGGGGCACCTGTCATTCGATGTATCAAAACGACGCTTCCTTTAGATTGCCATTTGATGATCGAACATCCTGAAAAATATATTGAAGATTTCGTGAAAGCGGGAGCTTACAGTATTACGGTTCATCAGGAGGCATGCCAAGATTTAATGTCCGTCGTACGGCAAATAAAAGATACAGGAGTTAAAGCGGCGGTTTCTATAAATCCGGCAACTCCTTTAAACAAAATTATGGGCGTTATTGATATGGTGGATATGATTTTGGTAATGAGTGTGAATCCCGGCTTTGGTGGTCAAAAATTCATTCATGAGGTGTTACCAAAAATTACCGAACTTCGAAAAATGAAACCAATGCTGGATATTGAAATTGATGGAGGGATTAATGCAGAAACAGCTCTGGAAGCCGTAAAATCTGGTGCCAATATTTTAGTGGCTGGATCGTACATTTTTGGAGTTCAGGATAGAAAAAAAGCGATCGGGAGTTTGAGGAAAAATCCTTGAAACCGGTTTTCTTCAAGTCGATATTTTCAGATTGCATGACGCAATTTTCAGTCGAATTTTTTTTCTAAATGCGAGCTGTCTTTCCATGTTCCTTCTTCGTCCCTGAATTTTATGCTGAGTTTGTAGACAAGCTCGTCATTGCTTCTTACAAGCGATTCATTTTTTTTATGTTTGCTTTCGGAATCATTTTTGATAACTCGTCGTTCTTTATCAAGAGTGAGCATAAAATCCATGCCGTTTTTGCTGAACTCATACACTTCTCTTGTACCAATTTCTTCGGGTTGGTTCGTTTTGTAATTAAAATGAATGAGAGGTTCTTCGGTATATTCATATTCGACCGAATGTAAGAAATCATTTTTGATATCGCTCCATTTTTCTTCGTTGATGATAATCATATTTTTAGATTAATGAATTTTCTCATTTTATACTAATGAATTGAGCATTGCTGAAAGTTTTTTCCATTGCTCGATGGTTAATTTTTGTGGCCGCTCGTTTTCTGAAATGTTGGCATTCTTGAGGAGCGTTATGGTGTGTTCTTTTGTTATTTTTAAGCCGTTTTGTAGAGAATTGAGAAGAGTTTTTCTTTTTTGGGCAAAGGCGGCAGAAATAATTTTAAAAAAGGAGTCAAAATTTTGGATGAGAGGTGTTGGGTATACTTCAATTTTAAGGATGGCTGAATCTATTTTTGGAGAGGGGCGGAAATTTTCTTTTCCCACTATCGATATAATTTCCGGTCGGCCGAAGACTTGCACTGAGAGACTCAGGATCGAATAGTCTCCCGGGGTCGCACAAATTTTTTCCGCTACCTCTTTTTGCACCATGATAACTATTGTGGATGGACGTTTCTCGCCTTCTGATTGTGGTTGTAAAAAGTGCGTAAGAAGGGGAGAGGTGATGTAGTATGGGATGTTGGCTACTACTTTGTACTCTTCTTTCGGTAAAGCTGTTTTTAATGCATCGGTATGTATTATTTTCACGTTCGGATACATTTCAGACAGCTGTAAAAGATCGGGAATCAGATCATCATCTAATTCGATGGCTTCCACTTCTTTCACTCTTTTACTGAGTGCTTCGGTTAAGATTCCAAGGCCAGGTCCTACTTCTATTACTTTATCGGTTTTTGAAAGTTTTGAAGCGGTAAGGATTACCTCTACCACCTTTGGATTGATAAGGAAGTTTTGTCCCAGCTTCTTTTTTGCCCGATGAAAGTTTCCTCCATTTTTTATGTATGGCGATGACATGTGTTAATGTGACAAAATTATGGTTTTATGCGGAGAGGTTTCTCCTTGCCGTATACGTATGTTTTTTTGCGGAATATTAAATATTCCGCTTAAAAACGTGATAAGTTCGCTATTTGCTTTTCCTTTTTCTGGGGGAGCCGCTATGGCTATTTTTAGCATTTCACCTCCCAAATTGCCCACTATTTTATTTACTTTGCTATTTGTTTTTATTTTTACCTTAAAGGAGCAGTCTTGCCCTGATTTAAATTTTTTGAGTAGTTTTTCGAGCATAAAGGCGTGAAAAAAATTTTCGTATTTCTTCAAATATCATCATAAGGAAAGTTCCTACTATAATATAGAGCCAATCGGTTATATCCAGGCTCGTGGTGTGGAGATAGTTTTGTAAAAAAGGAACTTCTACGATGGCTACTGTCAGTATGAGTGAAATTACGATAGCTCCCAGAAGGTAAGGGTTAGATAAAAGTCGAGAGCGGAAAATGGACCCTGTTTCACTTCGAGCGTTAAAGGCGTTTGCCATCTGAATAACGACCAATAAAGCAAAGGCGGTACTTGAAGCTTTAAGATATGTCAGGTTGTCTTTTGACAAGGGGTCGCCTATGGTCCAGCCGTATCTATGCAGTGTCCAAAGATATATGGCCATAACGATAAGACCCATGAAAATTCCTAACGTGAGGTATCGAATAACAAAAGGTTTATTCATTATTTTCGTCTTCGGATTTCTCGGCTTTTTATCCATTATGTCCGATTCTGATGGTTCCATTCCAAGAGCTACGGCTGGTAGTACATCCGTACCGAGGTCGATGCAAAGAATGAGAATGGCGGTAAGGGCTGGAGGTAAAGTAAATATGACGGAAGCGAAAACAGTCATTAGTTCCGCTATGTTGCAAGAAAAGATATAGAATATGAATTTTTTGAGATTGGTGTATATGGTTCTTCCTTCACGAATCGCCGTTACAATAGTCGAATAACTGTCATCCGCCAAAACCATGTTGGAGGCCTCTTTACTTACGTCGGTTCCCGTTATTCCCATGGCGATACCAATGTCGGCTTTTTTTAGAGCTGGCGCATCGTTTACTCCATATCACGTTACGGCAACCAACTCCACCAGCTCTTATAAAAGAGTGACGATTCGTAGTTTGTGTTCCGGAA
>CAYSYL010000023.1:0-12929 GCA_964435355.1 uncultured Candidatus Peribacteria bacterium
GACAATGTTGGCGTCCTGAGGAGCCGTTACAGTAATCATCTGAGGAGTATTCCAGTTTGAATTGGTGAATGATACTGTCGAGGATGACACCGTTCCGGCACTCGCATCGCTTGAAGTAATATCAAAAACGACATCATTACTTGGCTGTCCTGTAAGAACAATAGCAAAAGTATCCGTTGTTCCGCCTTCCGCTACCATTGTCGATCCTGACGTTTCCGTCACAGAAAACCCCGGGATCGAAACATCGAAACTGCTGACTCGATTGTTTCCATAATCAGCCACAAATAAACGACTATTGGTAGCATCATAAAAAACTCCCATCGGACTATACATACCTGCCTGGGTGGTGGCATTTCCAAATCCAGTATAGGTTGATTGTCCCAAAACATTCACCGCATTTTCTCCATCTGTAATTGAAGCAACATCATACACAGTCATTCTATTATTTCCTGATTGCGTGACAAATAAACGATTATTGGTGCTGTCGTATGCTAAACCTTGGGGCGTATTCATTCCCGCTTGTGTATTAGCACTCGTCGTAGCGGTGAAACTTGTTTGGCCTAAAACATTGATCGCGTTTTCTCCATCCGTTATCGATGCCACATCGTAGACTGTTACCCGATTGTTTCCCGACTGTGATACAAATAAACGATTATTGGTGCTGTCGTATGCTAAACCTTGGGGCGTATTCAGTTTCGCCTGCGTATTTCCCGATCCATTGCTGGTGAAATTTGTTTGTCCTAGAACATTGATCGCGTTTTCTCCATCCGTTATCGATGCCACATCGTAGACTTTCACCCGATGGTTAAATTGCTCCGCAACGAACAAACGATTGTTGGTGCTGTCATATGACAGTCCACGAGGACTACCCATCCCTGATTGACTCACCACATTTGTGGTAGTATAAAAATTTGATTGTCCTAAAATATTGTCTGGGATTCTGTCGGCTAAGATATTACCTGTCGTAAGATTATAAATAAGTACCCGATTGTTTCCCGTATCCGCTATAAACATTCGATGATGAACTGAATCAATGACTATATTTTGCACTGCATTGAGACCTAAACGATTCGGAGCATCATCGGTATTTCCTTTGGTATAAACTGGTTGAGGATCTAAAAGATTAACCTCATCATATTGACCCAACCCATCGACAGCGTTTTCTCCATTAGTAATGGAAGCAACATCAAAAACTGTCATACGGCTGTTTCCTCCTTCCGCCACATAAAGACGGCTATTATCGCTATCATACGCCATTCCAAAAGGGTTATATAATCCCGACTGTGTTGTTGCATTCGTGTTGACGGTAAAAACAGTTTGGCCTAAAACATTGATCGCGTTTTCTCCATCCGTTATCGATGCCACATCAAAAACCGTTATGCGATTACTGGTGCTTTGGGAAACATATAAACGGTTATTAGACGGATCATATAGAATTCCCTGAGGTCCATTGGTTCCGGCTGCCGTAAAAGCTGCCGTACTTGAAGTAAACGTTGTTTGTCCCAAAACATTTACGGCATTTTCTCCATTTGTTATTGAGGTAATGTCATATACCGTTACTCTATTTACTCCCGTCTCAGTAACAAATAAACGATAATTATTATTATCAAGAGCAATACTATAGGGATTTGTCATTTTTGACTGGGTCACTCCGGAGGTATTGGTGGTAAAATCTGCTTGTCCCAAAACATTTACGGCGTTTTCTCCATCTGCTATCGATGCTACGTCGTATATAAGAACGCGATGATTATTGCTATCTGCCACAAATAAACGACTATTGGTCGCGTCATACAAAACTCCTCGCGGACTGTTCATTTTCGCCTGGGTAGCCTGCGCAGTGGAAACGGTAAAACTTGGCTGTCCTAGAACGTTCACAGCGTTTTCTCCATCTGTTATCGATGCCACATCGTAGACTGTTACGCGATTATATGTCGATTCCGCTACAAATAACCGATTATTGACGTTGTCATAGGCCAGACCGTATGGACCAGCCATTTTTGATTGTGTCGCCGTACCCGTCGTATTTGAAGCAAAATTTTGTTGTCCTATTACATGATCGGGGACTCTATCAGGTAAGGTGTTATCCCCATTGAGATTATAGATAAGAACACGGTTATTACTCGTATCAGCAATAAAAAGTCGATGATTTACGGAATCAAGAGCGACTCCTAAAGGACTACTTAAACCTAAACGATCAGGGGCATTGTGAGCTGTACCCTTTGTATAACTTGGTTGGGGATCAGAAAGGCTTGAGCCATCGTACTGACCAAGTATATTGGTAGCGTTTGCTCCATTAGCAATTAAGGCGGAAGGATTTGAGGCTTCAGAGTTGTGAGGAAAACTGATAAGGCCAAAAAGCGGAAAGAAAAGTCTCACCCCATACAGGAGAAGAAAAATGGCAAGTGCTGCAAGTGTCAATTTACGTCGTAGACGATAAATTTTCACCTGGTGAAAATTGGTATTAAAATCCTTATCCTGAATGATATAAAAATAAAACGGGAGCGATATAATCGATAACATCACTTCCAAACTCACTACTTCAACGCATATCACTGCCGTTTTTACTATTCCTACCGAATAAAGTGAGGTTTTCTTTTTATGGATGACGCTGGAAAGGTGGAGAATGGCGTTCAGCCAGATTTGTTTTACTTTCATATTTTTCTGTTTCAGGAACCCTGTTTGTTTTGTAGATAACTCGCATCATTATTTCCTTATATTATAACATTTTTCCCGTTTTTTGACTAAGGAAAACATCCTTTATTTTTATTCTTTTAAGGATATTTTTTCCTGAATTTCGGACTTGCGAATTCTCCGAATTTAACGAGGGAATGCAGCTCCTAAATTTTTTATAACTTTAAGTTAATTTTTATAGGTGTGAATTAAAAAAAAGAAATGATTTCAAAGTATCAATTTGTTTCTTGTGGATCAAATATATGTATTTTTATAAAAGCATGAAGCATATTTTTTCTTCATATTTTAGAGTTTTTCTTTCATTTTCATTTTTGTAAGAAATGTTTCTACATTTTTTAATTTGTGCTTTGACACACAAATATTCCTAAGATAACCCTGGTGCTGAAAGATTGAAACTTATGCCTTGCTGAAATACCCGGCATACATTAGTTCTTTTTGGATATAGTTTACTTGCAATGAAAAAAAATAAGATTAATAAACAAGTTGGGGCTGGTGAGCCTTTTTAACGACATTTCGTCTGAAATGTTTTATCCTATTTTGGGGAATTATATACTTGACTAGCCAGAAAAATTTACATATAATTAAGATGTAATTTAAATTATACATCTAAAATGCTTAGTATTTACAAGTTCTTTGAGTTAATACCAGATGAAAAATCTGCTATAAAATATCTTGTTAATAGAAGATGGAAGTTTGGGCGAGTTTGTCCTCACTGCTATTCTAATTCAACAGTAGAAGTAAAAAATGAAAAACCTATGCCTTATAGATGTTGTGAATGTAGAAAACATTTTAGCGTACGTACTGGAACTATTTTCGCAGAGAGTAGATTACCACTTAAAAAGTGGTTACTTGCTATCTACTTAATGACATCAGCTAGAAAAGGCATATCTAGTATTCAACTTGCAAAAGAGCTTGGTGTGACGCAAAAAACAGCATGGTTTTTGGAGCATAGAATACGAGAGGCGTGTGTTGGCAAAGGAGGATTGTTAGATGGTGAGATTGAAGCAGATGAAACTTACATTGGGGGGAAAGAAAAAAATAAGCATTATTCAAAGCGGAAAAAGGCTGGACGTGGAGCCGTTGGGAAATATGCCGTGTTTGGAATGAAGCAAAGAAATGGCAATGTTAAAGCATTTCCAATCAAGGGAACCGAGAAAATTGATTTACAAAGTGCGATTGTTGAACATGTAAAACGAAACGCATTTTTATATACAGATAGTCACAAATCATATAAAGATATTAAAGGATACAAACATACTGCCGTGAAACATAGTGAAGGTGAATATGTTAGAGAACAGGCTCACACAAATGGAGTGGAATCTTTCTGGGCATTGTTGAAACGTGGCTATTACGGTACTTTCCATCATGTGACATTTAAACATCTCCATCGCTATGTAAATGAATTTGCGACGAGACAAAATTTAGGAAGTGATACTATGTATTGTATTGGTGAAATAGCTGACATGATGGTCGGCAAGCGACTTACTTATTCACAACTTATCGATGTCAACTAATGTTCTTTATGAAAAAATGGATGGCGTACTTAATGCCTGCTTATCTCAATCAAAAAAAACTGGCATAAGTACGTTTATTGATCTTTTTTGCGGAATTGGAGGTTTTCATATTGCTGCAATCAAACTTGGGTTAAAGTGTCTTTATGCTTCTGACATAGACGAGGAGGCCAGGAAGGCGTATAGCCATAACTTTGGTTTAATGCCTGATGGAGATATCACAAAAGTTAATGTTAAAGACATACCAGATCATGATCTATTGTGTGCTGGTTTTCCTTGTCAACCGTTTAGTATTATAGGGAACCGCAAGGGATTCAGTGACCCCAGAGGAACAATGTTTTTCGAGATTGTACGTATTCTTAAAGAGAAAAGACCTAAAGCGTTTATGTTAGAAAATGTGCGCCGATTGGCTACGGCAGAAAATGGAGAAATTATAAAAGGCATGAAAAAAACATTGGAAGAATTAGGCTATTTTGTTGACTATAAAATACTTAATGCGCTTAATTTTGGATTACCACAAAAACGAGAACGTGTATTAATTATAGGAACTCGACAGGATTTTGGTAAGTTCCCTTGGCCTGAAAAGAAAGTTGAGATGAAGTCACTTTGTGAAATTCTTGAAAAGAGTCCCGAAGAGAAGCATTACGTTTCAGAACGCATTAGAAAATCAAGAAAATTAGTTCATAAATCAAAAGTAACGCCATCAATTTGGCACGAGAATAAAAGTGGAAACGTTTCGAGTTACCCTTATTCCTGCGCACTTCGTGCTGGCGCATCTTATAATTACCTTTTAGTTGACGGCGAACGGAGACTCACGCCAAGAGAAATGTTGCGATTGCAAGGATTTCCTGATAACTTTGAAATCGTCTGCGGAGATAGCCAGACTAGAAAACAAGCTGGTAATTCTATTCCTATCCCTATGATATATGAAGTTATGAGACAACTAATACTCTATGTTACAAAATAACAATATTCGCTTACGAGGTAATAAACCAAGGCTTCTTGAAGCATGGCCACTTGGAGAATTTCCGCAGGAAATCATCAAAGGAATTGGTAAACAGATTGTACATCGCATGTGTGTTGGACAATCTGATATTACAGGCGATGATTTTGGAACTATTTATGCTAATGCTATAGGTGGAACTCACAGAGAAAGCCCACTTGGTCTTGCAGATGTTATTCTTGACGGGAATGCATGGTCAGTCAAAACTGTTAAATGTGCATTACCATTTGAACAAAAGGCTGTACGCCTTATATCAGGACGAATATCTCCAGATTATTCACTTGGTATTGAAAACCCCCATAGCAATATTGAAGATACGGGAAAAGCGATCTTGGCTGTATGGAATGCTAGAATAAATGAGTCTTTGGGTGGACATGATGATTTGCGTATTGTTGTTCTTATTCGCAATCTTGAATCAAAAGAGTTTGTTGTTTTTGAAGAGATTGCACAAAAATATTCTTCTGGTGATTATCGATGGGAAAAAAATAAAAATAATAACTTTATGGGATATGAAATAGCAACAGGAGAACACCGCTTTACGTGGCAGCCACACGGAGGACAGTTTACCATCATTCGCTATGTTCCAGGGTGTGCTAAAAAATTTAAAATAGTAAAAAACCCACCTATGCTTGAACAAACACAGGTGCTGACCCAAATCGGCTATACTGATGATTGGGTTGAAATATTGGCTAGTTAAGTATATAAGTCCCCTATTTTGCCTATTTTTCTGACTCATACTTTAGGAGCTCCGGTATATGTAATGGGAATCATGGAGGGCGTCGCCGAAGGAGGGGCTTCTTTTTTAAAAAACTTTTTTGGTTATCTTTCAGATAAATTACGAAAAAGAAAATCTTTCGTTTTTTTTAGGGTATTCCCTTTCATGTCTTTCAAAATTTATTATCGCTTTATCTAATGTCTGGGGATTGGTTTTTGTGGGAAGGGTAGCTGATCGATTAGGCAAGGGGGTACGAACGGCGGCACGAGATGCCATGCTTTTTGAATATAGCGACACATCGAATCAAAGTCATGTATTTGGTATTCATAGAGGGATGGATAGTATCCGGGCAATTATCGGCCCTTTATTTGCCCTGGGTCTTTTAAGTATTTGGCAAACTGATTTGAAAAATATTCTTCTTATTGCTGCCTTTCCAGGTATGTTCGGTCTATTGCTATTTTTTGTGGTCAAAGAAGTTTTGCCCCAAAGAACTTCAGTTAAAAATTTGAGCTTTTGGACTTCGATAAAAGATTTTCCCACAAACTTTAAAATATTCCTTGCCGGACTTGCCCTTTTTAATCTCGGGAACAGTAGTGATACTTTTCTTACGCTTAAAGCACAAGGTATCGGGTTATCTATGGAAACAATAATTTTGGCTTATATTGTTTATAATATCGTAATAAGTTTGTTCTCTGCCTCAAGTGGGAAATTTGCCGATAAATTTGGCAGAAGAAATGTTTTCTTGTGCGGGATTTTCCTCTATGGAATCGTATATTTGGGATTTGCCCTTAATAACAACATTTATGGCGTTTTCTTATTGTTTTTTCTCTATGGCTTGTACGTCGTAATGACGGATGGGATATCAAAGGCAATAGTAGGGACTCTCATTCCACCCGAAAAGCTTGGAACAGCTTATGGACTTATGCAAACGGTTATTGGCATATCCATGTTGCTGGCTTCTATGGCGGGAGGATTTTTGTGGTCTTTTCTGGGGTCCAGTGCAACATTTTATTTTGGGGCTTTATGCTCATCTACCTCTTTCATCTTCCTTTTTATTTGCTTTCGTTCCACTTCAAAAAAGTGTCTATTGATAGATAACCTGAAGAGGAGTTGATTTTGCAAAAGTAGTGCCTTCTTCGCATGTCGATGAAGTTTTTTCAGAATATTTTTCGCAGGCAAAAAGGGTCACCTGTGTTTTAAGCCCCCGTAGGTTATTTTGGTCAAACCAGGCAGATGGAATGGAAAATTCTTTCTTCTGAAAAGAGATCGTAAACTGTTTACCCCAGTCTTCCGTAAAAGGGCCACGACCTAATGGCTCTAAACCATTTTTTATTGCCTGTAAATCTTTCCAAATAAGATATCCATACTGAATTTTCTTGCCTTCCTTATTTTGCGCCTCAAGTTTTATAAAATAATGGCTCAGATGAGAGGTGGCACAGGCTGATTTATAAGGCATGTAGTGCCATTTCACTTTTAAGTCGCTATTAAAGGTAACATTGGTAGCGGGAGATGTTACCGTTAATTTTGCATCATCACATTGTTGATTTATGCTTTTTGTTTTTTTTATCGTTTTAACGCCCAAGACTTCACATCGAGGCCATACCTTATCGGCCAACAAGAAATAGTTGTAAGTATCAGCGTAGATTGATAATTTGACTGGTTTAGATCCGGATGCAATTTTTCCTACATTGCTGAAAACTATCCGTTTTCCCCATGAATGTTCGGGACGAGAACTGGTATAGGCATCTACTTGAATATCGGTTGGTTTTATCATTTTTCCATCGATACTCATTTTCATATCCTTTATGACCGAAGCGTCCGAGCAATAGAAAAAAATATCTTGAAGCTCTCCTTCTTGAGGGGTGATTTCAAAATCTGCTATTCTATTATTTTTTGAATTGAGAGGAAGATTTTTTGCTACATTCCACTTTTTTATCACAGAAAAATTATTATCCCGTGGGTCTGAAGTGGTGTTCTCGACATACAGAAGCGTTCTGATTCCTTTAAAATCCACAGCCTGATATCCTGCATCGTACAAAGTTCCAGTCTTCTTATCTTTAAAGGTAAGATCATCGATAGCACAGGTCGTGATGTAAGAGTTTGTATTTGGATTAACATCCACCATTATCTTAAATTCCGTCTCTTTCCCTTTGGGAAGTACGAATTTGCTGGTCCCAAAATGAGCTTTTGATTTACCACCTGCTGAAGAAAATTTCGTACTACTGATCGTTTTTTCTCCCTGCATTAATTGAATTTTTGACATTCCGGTCGCCGGAACGCAATGAAAATCGAAGTTCTCAATCGAAATATTTCCCGGTTCGACTTTAAAACTCATGAGGAGCTGATTTTTTCCTCCTGCCTTTAACACTTTATCTTGGACATTTGTTTCACGTACTCGAACGCTTGATCCTCCAGCAAATACTAAAGCCGATGGGATCAGAAATAAGCTAAGGAATAAGAATGTTCCTGCGAAATTTTTGAGTTTCATGAAAAAATTATTAAAAAGATAGCCTATTTGTATTGTACAACGTTGCATCTATCAGAATCATTACACTTTATTTTTTCATTCTCTTTCGCCATTTCGGTTTCTCCCCTATAGTAATGGGAGGTTATAATTTTACTGTCGAAATTTCATGGTGAAAGAAAATGTATTGCTTTTGAAACACTGGGATTCATTAAAAAAATCACTCATCACGGTATCAAACCCCTATCTTGAATACCCTGATCTTGAGCTCTGGTCTATGTGGGAAAAGCTTTGCCACGTTCCACCAATACGAATCGCGGTGGTTAACGTCGACTTACCATCTGATATTGCCCAATTGGCACAGGTCGTTCTTTCTACTATGGTAGGAGTTCCCCATGTGGCGACGTATCTGGTCGGACAGTCTCTGGATTTCATG
Source organism: uncultured Candidatus Peribacteria bacterium (assembly GCA_964435355.1). Classification (GTDB taxonomy): domain Bacteria; phylum Patescibacteriota; class Gracilibacteria; order UBA1369; family UBA1369; genus CAYSYL01. The sequence goes on from CAYSYL010000023.1 coordinate 8,821, forward strand.
TTTCCAAAAATTAAAAATAAAATCTCTTCCTGGAATATTGGCGATGAGCTTATTAAATGGATACCGCGAAAACGTTCTACTTTTGTTGATTTAAAACAGGAAGGGTTTCGTTTCATTGGGACATCGGCCCATGAGGGAACAAATGCTTTAGAGTTTCAATGGGGTGTTAGAGACATTGCTGTTATTGGTGGAGTTAAAGGACTTTCACAAAAAAACATGCAGCTTCTTGATGAAGTGATCAAAATTCCTTGCTCGCCTGAAGTCCCTTTTTTGACGACTCCGACGGTTATTCCTCTTTTAACCTATCCCACTTTGCAGGCAAGAGGTTTGTGGAAAAAATAAGTAATAGAGTTTTAATCAACGGCATACTCTTCTCCACGCTTCGGCATAATGACATCGGTATAGCCGTTTTCATTGAGATATTGCTGGAATTTTGCACCCTGCTCCTCTTCCCCATGAACGAGGAATATTTTTTTTACGCCTTCCACATGTTTTATATAATCGAGCAGATCATTTTTATCTGCGTGACCGGAAAAAGCATCTAATGGCGTTACCTCTGCCCTCACATGAAACGGTTCTCCAAAGATATTAACGATGGGCTGTTTTTCGAGCAGTTTACGGCCTAACGTATCTTTTGCCATGAATCCGACGATCATAATGGTATTTCGAGGATCTTCAATATTATTTTTCAAATGATGGAGGATACGTCCATTTTCACACATCCCTGAAGCTGAGATGATAATGGCCGGCCCATTGACATTATTGAGTGCTTTCGATTCTTCGACATCACGGGTGTATTGAAGATGGCCAAAACCGAAAGGATTCTTCCGGTTATTCACGAACTCTTTAAAAACTTCCGTATCAAAACATTCGGGGTGGTTCATGAAAACTTCCGTGACATTCGCTGATAATGGACTGTCGACATAGACAGGGATGTCAGGGATTTCTTTTTTCTGCCAGAGGAGATTGAGGTGGTACACGATTTCCTGCGTTCGTTCGACGGCAAAGGCTGGAATCAAAATTTTTCCGCCCCGTTTCGCCGTTCTATTTATTACTTCCGCCAACTCTTTCCCGGCATTTAAGATTGAGCCGTGCGTCCGATCGCCGTACGTATTTTCTGTCATGAGGTAATCACTGGGAGGAAGGGGTTGTGGATCGCGGAGAATCGGAAGGTTTTTTCGCCCCAAATCGCCGGTAAAAGCAAAGGTAAAGCGTTTATCCTTTTCCTTATCGTAAACAATAAGATGTATGAGAGAAGAGCCAAGAATATGGCCGGCATCATAAAAAGAGCAGATTACTCCATCCGTTACCACAAAAGCCCTTTCGTAACCGACTGCATAAAACTGATTAAGTGTTTTCTGAGCATCAGAAACGGTATAAAGCGGTTCCACTAGCGCCTGACTTTTTTTTGCCAACTTTTTATTGACATATTCTACATCTTTTTCTTGTATAAAAGCACTATCGAGGAGCATGTAGTTGCAGAGATCGCGGGTGGCGAAAGTGGAATAAATGGGGCCTTTAAATCCATTTTTTACGAGAAATGGAAGACCGCCGCTATGATCGATATGAGCATGGGAAAGGATAACGGCATCTATTTCTGCCGGGTTAAAGCAAAAACTGCGGTTTTTTTCTTCCGCTTCTTTTCGTTTTCCCTGGAATAGTCCGCAATCGAGGAGTATTTTTTTCCCGTTCACTTCGAGGAGATGTTTGGAACCGGTCACTTCACTGGCCGCTCCGCAGAATTTTATTTTCATGGAATTTTGTTTTTAAAATTTATCTTTTTATTATAGCAGAAAAAGAGAGAAATGAGGAGGGAAGATTTATTGGAAGAGGTAGGCGTAAAATCCGATAAACTCGCGTGGGATGCTGTACAAGTCGCGGAGTTCGAAAAAATCCGCGGGGGCAGAAGAAAGTTTTTCGATTCCTGTTTTTGAAAATGCCAACTTGGAACGGGTGAGATGAAAATATTGAGAAACGAGGATCGCCGAATGCCAGTTTTGACCATTCATGATGGTTTTGACGTTTCTGGCACTTTCCATTGTGTTGATTCCTTTTGAATCCGTCACGATATTTTGGGGAGGGATGCCCTTCTCTACGAGGTACTTTTTCATCACTTCCGCTTCGTCGTATCCTTCGCGACCAAAACCTCCACTCATGATAATGTTTTGAGCGAAATTCTGTTGATACAGTTGTAGACCTTTTTCGAGTCGAGCCTTGAGGCGGGGAGAAACTTTACCATTCTTTTCAACGGTATTGCCAAGGATGACGATGACATTGGAGTTCTTCGGATGGTCATTTAAGCCGTCATATATCATAAAAACACTGTGGGCCAAAAACCATAGGAAAAGTATTAATCCTATAGTTTTTAATACTTTCAATAATTTTTTGCCCACAATTTACGAAGTTTAAGATTCCGAATCGGACATTTTATTTTTTCTCCTCAAGCTTTATTTCGTGGGGAAGGGTCATTTTGTGGGAGAGATTATAACGACCCTGGTCGTCCACTTCTACCAATTTCACTTTTAAGGTATCCCCTACTCCGACGACATCCTGAACCTTGTTCACTCGAGTCCAGGCTAGTTGTGAAATATGCACCAATCCTTCTTTCCCCGGCAAAAACTCCACAAAGGCGCCGAAATCCATAATTCTCGTTACCGTTCCATCAAATATGTCCCCTGCTTTTGGTATGTATGTCAGACGTTTTATCCATTCAACGGCTTTTTGGCCACTTACTTGGTCTTTAGCCGTAATAATAATGAGACCATCCTGTTCGATGTCGATTTCAACACCGCATTCCGCTGTAATTTTTTGAATCGTTTCTCCTCCTTTGCCGATGACGACTTTGATGAGTTCCGGAGCTATACGCATGTGCATGATGAGCGGTGCATATGGTGAAAGTTGTTTATTTGGCGATGGAATGATTTCGAGCATTTTATCGATAATGAAAAGCCGAGCGACTCTTGCTCTTTCTAATGCCTCTTTCATGAGAGTGATGGAAAGACCTTTTACTTTCACATCCATTTGAAGGGCATTGATTCCTTCTTTCGTTCCCGTCACCTTAAAGTCCATGTCTCCGGCAAAATCTTCCATTCCCTGAATGTCGGTGAGGATTTTGTATCCCTGGCTAATGTCTTTATTTTTTGCGATAAGCCCCATAGCGACACCAGCTACCGGTTTTTTGATGGGAACTCCCGCATGCATGAGGGACATCGTTGATCCGCAGACGGAGGCCATAGAACTGGATCCATTACAGCTCATGATTTCTGAGACTACCCAGATGGTGTAAGGGAACTCTTCCTTAGTCGGGAGTACTGGTAGTAATGAACGTTCCGCAAGGTCTCCATGTCCGATATCACGACGAGAGGCCCCCCGTAATGGTTTCACTTCTCCTACGGAGAAAGGAGGAAAGTTATAGTGATGCATGTAACGCTTGGTGACATCTTCATCCATTGTGTCGATGATTTGGGCTGATCCCGGAGATCCAAGAGTGGTAATACTGAGCGCCTGAGTTTCTCCTCTTTGGAAGAGTGCCGAACCGTGAGGGCGTGGCAAAACACCAACTTTTCCGCTTATTGGACGAATTTCATCAATTTTTCGGCCATCAAGACGTTCTTCTTTTTCAAGAATGTTGTTTCTCATATTCTGCTCTAGTTCATGGAGGAGCGACTCTTTTAAATCTGCCTCGCTAAAAAGTTCTTCGTCGATTTGCGCTTTGTATTTTTCTATCAAAAGATCTTCAAGTGCATGAATTTTCTCTTTCACTTCTCCTTTTGTTTTTCCTTTTATTTCATCCATCATGGCTTTTGTAATGGTTTCCAGCACAGCATTTTTCGTTTGTTCTGGTCCCGTAACAATGGTCGGAACTAACTCTTTTTTTCGATAGACTTTCGCAAATTCCATCTGAAGCGCGCAAATATTTTTTATTTGCTCATGGGCTTTCTCAAGGGCTCTCAACATTGTTTCTTCCGAAACCTCTTTTGCCGCTGCTTCCACCATCGTGATGGCTTCCATTGTTCCAGCTACGACCAAATCCAATTTCCCTTTTTCGACCTGTTCGTACGTCGGATTGATAATAATTTGCTCAGATCCATTAGCATCAACTATTAAGC
>CAYSYL010000023.1:12939-17261 GCA_964435355.1 uncultured Candidatus Peribacteria bacterium
CTATTAAGCCGACACGGACGGCAGCTACCGGTCCTTGAAAGGGCATTCCTGAAATACAAAGAGCCGCTGATGCAGCTATTAAGGCCGTTGTTGCCGGTTCTACTTCCAAATCAGCCGAGAGAACCGTACATATAAGCTGTACGTCATTGACCATTCCCTTTGGAAAAAGTGGACGAATGGGGCGATCGATAAGACGTGAGTTTAAAACAGCCCGTTCAGAAGGGCGTCCTTCCCGTTTTACAAAACGGCTGCCTTTAATTTTTCCGGCAGCATAATATTTTTCTTCGTAATCAACCATCATTGGGAAAAAACTGGCTCCTTCCCGAGCCTGTCCCATCATGGAACTTGAAAAAACGACGGTATCTCCCAGGGATACCAAAACGGCTCCATGTGATTGATTCGCTAAAAGACCGGTTTCGATACTTAAGGTTCGACCGGCAAGCTGCATCGAAAATTTTCTTTCTTCCATAAAATTAAGAGGGTTAATGAATAGTTTCTCCCCTCTCAGAATCTTTGGCCAAAGTGACAAGTTTCAACAAAACATCTAGCGATTTTTTCCCGTTATTTATTTTGCTGGAACCTGTTACTTATGACCTTTCATTTATTCTAAAAGGTGAGATTTATTTGTAAAGGATCTGGCTTTTTATCAAAATTACTTTCTCAGCTCCAATTTATCCATGAGCTTTTCATATGCTTCTTTTTGGTTCAATCTCATATAATTCATAAGTTTTCGTCTTTTCCCTACCATCATCAAGAGTCCACGACGAGAATGATTATCCTTGGCATGCTCTTCAAGATGTTTTGAAAGCATATTAATTCTTTCTGTCAAAACGGCCACTTGTACTTGTGGGGATCCGGTGTCTTTTGGATGAACCGCATAGGTATCAATAATTTTCTTCTTTTTTTTGCGCTGCATAATAAAATAAAATAAATGGTATGAGGTGCTATGGATTTCTAATTCCACAGTTTTACTTAGAGACTAGCCCAAACTTTAACAAATATTTGATGGTTTTGCAAGTGCCGTATGCAAAATACATTCTCATGATACAATGCGACGTAGCACCGTTGTCATGAGTAGGTTGATTTGTTTATGAAAGCCTACTCATAAAGATATTTTTTCTCGTTTTATGGATCGACGAAAAGTTATTGCTGAAGCGTGGGAGTTTACTCAGGCCAACAAGAAAATGACCGTATGGTATGCTTTTTTCCCGGCCATGCTTACTTTTTTGGCTTCCATCATTTATTTTGTCTATCAATTTTACGCTTTTAAAAGTTCTCCACTTTTTGACAACTGGAGTGAAAGTTTTACCGCCGTTGCCCTTAAAACTGTGTATGAACTGGTTCGTGACAACCTTACTTCTACTCTTCCCTTCATCATCATCATAGCCGTTATCGGATTTTTATATGTTTTTATTCCGTCATTTTGTGAAGGTGCTATCATTCAGCTTGTCGCCCGAAAAAAGAATGGCCACTCCGTTCGCACACGTGAAGGACTTAAATATGGCATGTTAAGTTTCTTGCCACTTTTTGAATATTCCTGGCTTGTTCGTACCTTCAGTCTCGTCAGTATTTTAGGAGAAGCAAGTTATGTCGCCCGAAACCTGCCGCTTGATTGGTTTCAACTTCTTTTTCCTGTATTTGTCCTTATTATTATTACCGGACTGATCATGACTTTTCTTTTTACCTATACTGAATATTTTATTGTCATCGACGGTCGTCAGGTTTTCGAAGCTATTGTTCAAAGTTGTAAACTGGTGGTTAATCATTTGGGGGAAACGGTCCTGTTGTCTTTTCTCATGCTGATTATTCTCGTCAGGATTCTTCTGCAAATCGTGTTCGTATTCTTGGTTCCCGGTATATTTTTCGCTTTTGTATACTTTACGAATTTGCTAACGACGAATGCCGACTTACCTCTTCTTATTACTATAGGAGGAGTCCTTGGGATGATCGCTTTGTACATTGGATCTTATATTAACGCCGTACTTCACGTCTTTGCCGTCTCGGTATGGACTTTTACCTTTTTGGAACTGAGCAAAGAACAGACCTTGAGTGCCCGGGAAGTTCTTCATTGAAGGCTTTTATTACTCTTCATTTTTGGGAAAAGATTTCTCAAAATCTTGCCGTAAGCTGAGGAGTTTGTCCGCCAGTGGATGAGAATTTATGTTTTTTTCGTTGCGGATTTTGGGGCTTTTATATTCTTCCGAATTTATTTCCGAATCTCCGGCATTTTGCTGTGGAGCTTTCTTTGAATTTTCGAGTGTTTCCGATATGTCTCGAGTGGTAATAATAACTTTTACTATTTTCGGACCTTTTTTATAGGGATATAGGGAACCCATGTGAAAATGGTACTGTCCGTTTGAATCTCTTAACCGATAAGGTCCTACCATGGTTAAGGGTTTTTCCGATTCTATCACGGTTCCAAAAGCACTCAGAAAAATTCCTATATCCTCAGGGTGGAGGAGATCAAAAAACAGCCTATTCTTGAGATCTATCTCTTTATAACCCGCCGTTCCTTCGAAGTCCCAACTGACGAGATCAATTTTTCCATCCAATCCCACCACCATAAGGGTATCCTCTTCATTTTCTACCATTTCCCTATATTTTTTTTCTTCTTCCTGGCTATTTTTAAGAGAGACAGAATCAATAACATCTGTTTTTACATCGTTTTCATGAGGAGAATCTTCATTCATGAAAAAGAGAAGCATGGAGAGTGATCCCATGAAAATAGCTATAGCTATTATTAATATATTTCGATTGTGTTTTAGAAAGTTGTTCATCTGGGTCGCTTTTTATTTTGATATTAGACTATCATAATACTTTTTTACTAATCTGTCAAATGCCTTAGATTTCGCTTCCATTTGCATAAATACTACTAACGATTCTAGGGGCGTCCTTAGATTTAGCCAAAGTGAGGTTTCAATGATATAATAAAAAGATACATTTTAATCATCAATATATGAATCAGTTTGATAAGGCCCAACTGATGCCGATGCTGGCATCGATATTGCGCCAGATCCCCCTTTTAGCAGACCTTAACGAAGAGGATCATAAGGAGATCATTAAGCGAATAACGATGGAATTCTATCCGAAAGATTATGTCATTTTTAAAGAAGGAGATGCCGGTGACTCGTTTTATATTATTAAAAAAGGAATCGTACGCATTTTTCACAAAGCTGGCGAAGATATGGAGGACCAAGAAGTGGCGATGCTCGGTGATAACGATTTTTTTGGGGAAATGGCGTTAATTTCCGACAAGCCTCGAAATGCGACTGCTATGGTTAATGAAGATACTGAAGCTTTCAAACTTAAAAAGGATGATTTCATTCAGCTTGTTAGTTCTAATCCCACCATGGCCAGTCATATCAGCAGTGAGTTTTTAAAAAGACTTAAAACCAACATGAAATCATAATCGCCTCATTTTTTCACTATAAAATTCATACTGTGAATCTTTTTGTATTACTTTTCTTAGGACATCTTCTCGGAGATTTTATTTTTCAACCGAGTTCCCTCATTCAGTGGAAGTATAAAGAATGGCGGGGAGTGGCATTTCATGCTTTTATTCATTTTATCTCCATGCTTCTTTTAGTATGGGTGTTTTTTAATGACTCTTTTTTGATTTTGCCGCTTATAATAGTGGCCCTATTACATTTTTTCATTGATATCGCCAAAATAATGGGGGAAAAGAAAAAAATACATCGCTATTTTACCCTCTTTACCCTTGATCAATTAGCACATTTTTTAACTCTAGTTCTTTGTAGCGTTCTCTTCGCTTTTTCTCATACATTACCCCGTATCTCTCCTCATGCATTTGTTCTTTTAGGGGGAGTTTGCGGCTTTATCATTGCAACGGTCGGAATAGAAATGGCCTTTTTTCAATTCGCCCGGGAAAAAGATCGCAATGCTTTGTTTAAACCAGAGTATCGGGCTATTTTTTTACGCGCCCTTATTTTTACGATAACATTCTGGGCCATTCGGCTAACTATTGGACTTTAATTTAAAGTCTTTTTCCTTGCGACTACCGAGTCCCTCTTTTAGAATACCTCGCGAAACGGCACTTCCTGTTTTCATTCTTCTCATATGTCTTATATGTCGGGGATCTCTTCATCACCATTTCATTTTACGCTTTTACATGGATATATGGGGACCGGGCAAAGTATCTTTCTTCCTTGGCTTCAAAAAAAATTATATGAATTGGGACATACTTCCTGCGCTTTGAATTTGCCTCATACGAATCAGCCGACCGAAGCGGAACAAACTGAGTTTCTTTTGCGCCACGAAACGTTTGATAGTAGAGTAGTCATTTTTGGACACAGTCTGGGGGC
>CAYSYL010000024.1:0-2549 GCA_964435355.1 uncultured Candidatus Peribacteria bacterium
CTATGGAGGCGACAACGATCACACTGAGATCATCCCGTAAATTTTTAAAAACTTTCTTATTGTGGCATTGAACCATGGTTAAATGTTCGCCTTTAGAATATAGCTCCACATCGCAAATATTGAGTATTTCCATATGGCCTGTAAATCCGCTTGAGACTTTTCTGGCACCTTTTGCAAGGGCCTGTATCTTTCCCATTTCAGGACTAAAAAAAGTCACGTACTGGTCGTGTTCACGTACATTAAACTTTTTTAAAACGATGGCGGTTGTTTTAAGGTAGGCCATTTGGATCCGTTATATCTTTTTTTGTATGTGTTGCCGTACGGCGGTCCAACTCGTTATGATAGCTAATACAAGGGTTATTCCAAGTTCTCCCATGAAGATATTTTCAAATGGCATATGAGAACCCAGTGTCCATAATCCACTTTCTTCCAGTTGTATTTGTGATCCTAAAAAAGCCAAGATCGTGAAACTTAACACTACCGAACATATTCCGTAAAGGGCAGCTTCGAAGATGAAGGGTATTCGTAAAAAAGCCGGTGTGGCACCGACCAATTTCATAATTGAAATCTCCTGTCGGCGCATATAAATAGTCAGTTGTATAGCGTTTGCTATAATGAGAGTTCCCCCTAACACGAAAACAAATATCATCCAGAAGACGATTTGTCGTACAAACTGACTGAGAGCGTTCAGATTTTGCGTTACACTTGAAAGAATTTGCCCTTGGGTGCTCCCAGCTTCACTGGTGAAATTTTGCACAAAGTCTTTATATTCGCTCTTGCTTAAAAAGGCTTGAACATAGGTTTGATCTTCCGGTTTTTGCGTTACGATGCTAATACTCGGGGGAAGGGGATTGGTTAGATTGAATTTTTTCAAGAGTTCAGCTGTTTTGGGATGAGTTTTGCTTACAATTTCGAGTGCTTCTTCTTTTGAGGTATATTTCACTTTGCTTACTCCTTTAACGGTTTGAAGGTTGTTGATAAGTTGGGCTACTTCAGATGAATTCACATCATCTCTTAAATATACAACGACGTCCACTCTCTGACTGAGCGTTTGGAGAGCTTGGTTGGCTACAAATTGGATAGTGATTATTATATTGAAAATAAACAGGATGACGGCCATCACTATAATGGTTGCGATGGATAAAAACTTATTGCGCCAAAAATTCGCTGCGCCCAGTTTTATGGCTAAAAGGAAGCTTCGTTTTGCATCAGGTTCATGGAGGTCTTTTATTTTTCGCTCATTTTTTTTCAACTTTCAGTCGGTTATGAAGGTAACGAACTTGCCGTTTCCATGCTCTTTTCTTTCATTTCTTCCGTTTTCTTTCGGATGAGTGAAGATTTATAAACTTGAGGGAAATACGGTTGTAAACGATGGATGATGGTATTTAATTTTAAGTCTATGAGAGCTTTTTCGAGTTTTTGAGTAAATACGATTTGATCATATCCTAGTGCTATAACTTCCGGACGGAATTCCCGAATTACTTTATATTTGTCACCGAGATATCCTAAGATGACTTTATCGGCAATTCCACTTTCTCGAACGGCTTTTGCCCGCTCGCGTTCAGGATGTACGGCGCTTCTTCCTTTTATCTGTTTTATGGTTTTATCCCGTGCAATCACGACGACGAGATATTCCCCCAATTCTTTTGCTTGTTTCAAATAGCTTTCATGCCCGTCGTGAAAATAATCGAAGGAACCAAAAGCCATGACAATTTTTTTGTTGGGACGATTAAAAAGCATATTTCAGGTTTGAATTTTATCAGGAACCAGGATGTTAATGTAAAGCAAAATTCCTAAAATGAGAAGAGTTACTATGATAAATATCGCTCTTATAAAATTATGCTTCTTTTCGTCAAGCGACTTGTATATTCCTGATAGGCCATACATCACTCCCGTTATGGCAAAGGGAATATCTAAGGACCGCTGCACAATGCCGCTTGTGGGGACATAATAACTATTTGCGGCCATAAGTGCAGAAATTATATGCGTTAAGCCGAAAGTATAGAAAAAGATAAATGATACCTTGTGGAGATTTTCAGCAGTTTTCATGTTTGTTTTTCAGATCTCTTGAAATTGTATTTTACTTCTTCTTTCCCGCCAAACTCTTCTCATACGTTTTAAAAATATTCTTCGATTGCATTTGGCTTGTTGGTTACAAGAATTATACTTTTTCCCTTATAAAATCTCTTGTTGTATGTTTTCTAAACTGTGTTCTTGTATTGTGTGAGTTGAAAAATTTTTATTTTATCGCTACACTTTTTTTGTTTCGTAAATAAGTTCTATGATTACTCTTCAGCAAGTTCAGTACATTGCCAAACTTGCTCGTTTGGGATTGAATTCCGGCGAAGCGGAGAAATTCGCAAAACAGTTATCAGCAATTTTCGGATATATTGAAATTTTAGAGAGTGCTGATACTGCTGGTCTTACTCCAACGCTTCAAGTCACTGGGCTTCACAATATTATGCGAAAGGATGAGGTCAAACCTTTTCCTTTTAAAGATGAGTTATTGAATTCAACTCAGCTTCCGGTAGAACGAGATCAAATCAAGG
>CAYSYL010000024.1:2559-8010 GCA_964435355.1 uncultured Candidatus Peribacteria bacterium
AAACCAGTTATTACTTCATAGTTTTTATGTTTGAATTATCTTTATTCGAGGTAGCTGAAGGATTGAAAAATAAAAAATTCTCTTCCGTTGAGTTGACGAATGAGTTGTTGGGAAGGATTAAATCCTTGAATCCTGTCCTTAACGCCTATGTTACTGTTACTGAGGATCTGGCTTTGAAGCAGGCGCAAGAGGCTGATATTCGACTGAATAAAGAAATGTCTCATTCGCCACTGCTTGGAGTTCCGGCGGCTCTTAAAGATATTATTAATACTAAAGGTGTTCGAACCACGTGCTGTTCTCCGATATTAAAAGAGTTTGTGCCTCCTTATAACGCTACTATTACGGATAAACTCTTGAACGAAGGAATGGTCCTTTTGGGAAAAACCAATCTCGATGAATATGCTTGCGGAGGTTCGACTGAGCATTCCTGTTTTGGGCCGACTAAGAATCCATACGATTTATCACGAGTTGCAGGCGGGTCGTCAGGTGGCTCCGCCGCTGCTGTTGCTTCTGATATAGCTTTTTATGCTTTGGGAACAGATACGGGAGGGTCAATTCGCCAGCCGGCTTCTTTTTGTAATGTGGTGGGTTTAAAAGTTACCTATGGAAGAGTTTCGAGAAGCGGGGTGACATCTCTCGCTTCATCGTTCGATACGGTGGGGCCTTTTGGAAAATCGGTTCGGGATGTGGCGATGGTCTTGCAGTCGATGGCTGGGCATGATGAAAAAGATTCTACCAGTATAATGACTGAAATTCCTGATTATACGAAAAACTTGGGTCACGACATAAAGGGATTGAAGATTGGAGTCCCAAAAGAGTATTTTGGGCAGGGGATTGATCCTGAGGTTGAAAAAATTGTCCGCACAGCTTTGCAGCAGTATGAAAAACTTGGCGCCACCGTTCAAGAGGTGAGTCTTCCTTCTACACGATATGGAGTTGCCGTTTATTATATTATTATGCCGGCTGAGCTTTCCGCTAATCTCGCTCGTTTCGATGGTATTCGTTATGGTGCCAAACCGAAAAATGAAGGAAATAATATGATAGATTATTATTACCAGGCTAGAAGTGAAGGGTTTGGTGATGAAATTAAACGTCGTATTATGATCGGGACGTATGTTCTTTCAGCTGGTTATTACGATGCCTATTATAAAAAAGCTCAAAAGGTTCGAACGTTGATTATTCAGGATTTTCAGAACGTTTTCAAAGATGTCGATGTTTTAATGGCTCCTGTTTCGCCTTTCCCGGCATTTTCTGTCGGGGAAAAGAAAGAAGATCCGCTGGCGATGTATTTGGCTGATGCTCTAGCTATTCCTGCCAGTTGTGCTGGGATTCCTGCTTTAAGTTTGCCTTGTGGTTTCACTTCGAACAAGCTCCCGGTAGGTTTGCAAATTATTGCTCCCCAGTGTCAGGAAGGCTTACTGTTGAAAGTTGGCGCAGCCTACGAACAGGTAACGGAATGGCGCTCAAAGAAGCCAGAGGTACATTGATGTATATCAATTACTCTTCTTCAAATAACTGCCCTTGAGTGTCAGCTTTTTTCATGAGTGGTTCGCGTACTTTATTTACTTTCATGACATTTTCCGAACCATCATTTTCTCGAAGCGTTCCCCTTGCTTTTGCGATTACTTTTTTATCCAATTCTTCGGCGAACTGCCAGACGATATGAAAAATATCCCGTTGCATATTCGCTATTTCCGCACTTTCAATAATCATTCCGATGGTTTCATCTTTCCCAAAGGAAATGATGGAGACTTTGTTATCGTACACACTGATTTCATTTTTAAAATTGAACACGGTTTTAGGTATGAGTCTAATTTCACGTAAGCTTTCCCTATCGTTATTCTGAATTTTTCTTCCCTGATCATCATTTGGGGCGATTCCTTTAAGACGGATATTCCTCTTGATCCGTTCTTTGACGTATTCTTGATCGTACTCTGGCCATATATTTCTTATGCCTTCCGAATGGCAATAGTTTAAAATTTCCGTTTTACTCTCTAAAGTGTCGGCATATATTTTCTTTATTCCATCCAATCCTTCGTAGTATCTGACTTTCGGATGGCTTGTTTCTCCATGAAGTTTTTTAAGTTCCGGAAGAGCGTTTTTCAATTCTATCGCCTTTTTTTGAAATTCATTGATTACCTGTTCTGGGTCGGTAGCTGAAAAATACTTTGTTTTATTCTTTATGACCGAATTAATCAGCCCTTTTTTTATCAATTTTTCTATAACGTCATAGGCGGTTATTCGATTTAATTTTGCTTTAGAAGCAATATGGGAGATAGGGCTTGAGCCAAGTTCCACGGCCGCAAGATACAGTTTTGCCTCTTTCGCGTTAAGTCCGAGATTCTGAAGGGTTTGTAGTAGCATGGGAAATTTTATAAACTGGATTGAGCGATACTTTTTTCCAGAGCTAATCTTAGCTCAGTTTGATCTTCGGTTGAAATACGAATTTTTCCGGTTTTAAGCTTGATATCTATTGAGAGCAGGGATTCATAAATTTTTTTTAACTGGGGTATATCAAAATTTTTACTTTGCTTGATACCATTTTGTATGGTGAAGGGATGTTCTTTTAACTTTGCGGTTATCTCAGATTGATTGAATCCTTCTTTAAGACAGGCAGAGATATGAATGAGGATTCGAATGTGTCGGGCGATCATGTAAAGAATTTGCATCAAATCTTCTCCTCCCTGAATAAGTCTTTGTAGTATTTCCAGGGTTTTCTTTGAGTTTTTTTGTGCTATGGCATCGGTGAGAGCAAAAATTGAAGTGGAAATATTTTCAACGATGAGGGAATCTATCATTGCCTCGGCGAATGGGCGTCCCCCCGAATAAAGGTTCAATTTTTCTATTTCCAGGCTTAATTGCCATAGGTCGGGTCCCACCTTTTGAGCTAAGTAGGAAGCCTCTTTTTTCCCAATGATTCCTTTTTTCTGGCTTGTCCTTTTTTGAATCCAGTCAACGAGCTGTTCGGGTGACAATAGAGGAAATTTAACAACCGTCGCCAGTTTCGTTAAGGTTTTGAAAAGCGTCGTTCGGGCGTCGGGTTCTTTATTTTCTATGAACACAAGGAGGCAATAATCGGGTATGCTTTCAAGCAGAGTTCCGGTTTTTTTTTGCTCTTCTGTCCCTCCGTCACTGAGGAAATCTTTTACAATGATCAGTTTTTTTTCACTTAAAAAAGGTACGGTGGAGAAGGCTTCCGAAATATTCGAGGCGGTGAGATTTTCTCCATCAAATATCTGAAAGTTGAGATCCCCATATTTTTTTTCAAATTCCTGACGCCAGTGTGACAGTTTTTCATGCGCTGAGAAGCTGTCCTGCCCATAAAAGAAATAGATATTTTGCTTGGTTATGCTCATCAGAAAAAGGTTCAGAACGAGCCGAATGTATCATAATTTTTCCACAAGAAAAAGAGGATCAGCGTTTTACGAAGATCCTCTTTTTCTTACTGTTCCATGACTTTTTCTTCGCTTGCCTTTACAAAATCATGAATCCTTACTCTTTCCGGGTGAGTTGATGGGTTGTTATCATACATTTGGGAGATTATTTCTTCAGCTACCGCTTCGAGATAGGCATTTCTTATTTCATCTTCTGCTCTAATCCTATCTTCAGGATCCAAGCTCCTAAAGAGAATTTTAGCACTATAAAGGTCATCTTTTTTAAGAGAGTAATAAGTTCTTCTAGGGGATCATCCCATTCGATTTCATTTCCATCTCTTCGGTCATTATTTGCGAGATGCTTTTGATGGGTGGCAGCTTTCATCACTTTTGCTGCTCTTTTTTCTGGGAGATGGCTATTTTTTTCTTCCACTTCGTGGACCGCCTTCATTCATGGACATATAATTTTGAATTTTAAAAAATATTATATTTTTACCCTGCCACTTCGGCTTCGCTGACATCCATGACGTCCCGAAGGCCCGGAGGGGTATTTAAGATGATTCGTTCATCGAAGCGGATAACGATACCGGCATCTTCTTCATTTGGATCGCCGGCAAACTGGCTTTGGATGAAGAGCGGTTCAATGTCGCCATATACCGAACCGTACACCGTAAGTTTTTTATAGGTCGTCTGGGCCGAATTTCCAGGGGTTCCCGAGAAGAGTTTTCCGCTTTGAGCATTGTATCCTGCCGCAGAACGGTTACCTTCCTGAACATAATACACTCCTGAAATTACCTGTTCACTATTATCCGAGCTTGGCATATTCGGATTTACATAGACACTTCCATTCAGGACTATAAAGGCGAGGGAAGCGGTATCCAATACCGAGCAGGATCCATTCTGGGTACAGGTCCCATACTTGATTTGGTCATTGATAATCAGGTCCCCATTTTCGATGATGAATGTTTTTGCTCCTTCCCCATCGTTTAACGTGTAGGCCTGATCAATGGTCAGATCGCCGTTTTTGATGTGATAGACATGGGTTGTGGCATAATCAGGATCGGATTTGATTTGGCTGATTGTCACATCGCCCTGCCCATTGTTGTAGGTTTCCCAACGAGAAAGTCTTCGGATGTTTTCATCGGTACTATTGGCGATGGTTTTTTGTTTCCAAGCTTCGCCGGAACGGAGTTTTACTTCACAAATTTGACTCGAAAGTCCGGTTACCGATTGCCCATAGAATGGTTTGAGGGCATCCGGTATGGCGTTGGCCTGTCCTTCCGTACAGATTTCATGGTTAATCGTCACGATTTCCGAATCTCCGGCACCTGTTTTAACGATGACGGGTGGGGGAGCTATTCCAGGGGTAATGATAACTCCGGTGGTGCTCTTATAGCGTGAACACATTCGGATATCCACACCGGCATTTAAATCTGTTTCCAGGAATATGTCTCCTGAAGCACGGGTTAAGATATATTGACAGAAAATTTGTACTCGAACCGGGACATGATTGTTGCTGTAAATGCTTTCGTACGGAGTTTTTTCTTCTTCACTTATATGTACTGTGTAGCGGGCTTGAGCGGTGTTTTCATACACTTCCTGACAAATTTCACCTCGTGTACAACTATCAGGAGTAATAGCACTGTTATAAATTTTTCCACGATAGGTAATCGTCACCACATCGGTTACTTTTACGAGCTCTACACCGCCATTTCCAATGTCTCCTTTATAGCAGTTTTCTTTTATCGATCCGCCACATTCTCTCAGATTAATTTCCATACTGTTGTTGACATAGCGGATTTCTCCTGCATTTCCGGCTTTTGGATTTGTTTCTCCTTTAATGACGCCATCGCTGATATCGTCTGTTATAAAGGCGGAAACCGGCTGGGTGTTGTTTGGGTCAAATGTTAACTGATATTCGAGAGTATTTTGTTGAGAGGAAATACTGGTTACTTTTTTATATCGAGTATTGGTTCCGGCCACGCGGACTCCTTTTTCGAGTTCCGGTTTTCGAACCGGACGAACCGGCCTTTCATCGTGACATTGAATTTCATTTGTGGCGACAACTGAAACATAT
>CAYSYL010000024.1:8020-16908 GCA_964435355.1 uncultured Candidatus Peribacteria bacterium
GGTTTGCAGAGGTCATTGCTTGGAGCATAGGTGTGGTCTCCGATTGTCCAGGTGTAAGGCCCGTTGTAAGATCCTCCGACATCGATACAGAGTTCATCCCCACTTTCGTAAAGGTTCAAATAATCACATTTTTCTTCAGGGGGTTTTGGTCTTCTTTCAGCGTGGCAGTTGGGAGCATTGACGGCGGTTACCTGTACGGAATCTTTTGGATTTGCCGGTTTGCAAAGGTTATTGCTTTGGCCAAGATTTACTCCATCGATGATCCAACTGAATGGTCCATTGTACGTTCCATTGACGGTGACGCATACCTGATTTCCGTTTTGGAAGAGGTCGAGGCTTGTACATTCCTCACCTGGTGGTTTGGTTGGAACATTTAATTGGTAACGGCAGGCGGGTACAGCTCCAAGATTTGGACTTGCTTCAATGAGGAGGGTTCCACCGCCATCGGGACCAGCTTTATAAATGTAGTCACATACCTTAGGAGCAACGAACATGCTATTGTCCTGTGGGATCGGACATATAAGTGTCCCTGTTTGAACAAGTGATATGCTGTTTAATGTGGTGCTGGCTGGGCCAGGGACAAAAACCCCGGGACTGACTTCTCTCCATAAAGTATTTTCAGGATCTGGAGTTTTCTGGTTGGTCGGATTTGCCTGTAATGCCGGAGTTGATTGGCCAGGGCCTACTGTCACATTTGGTACATTCAGATTCAGGGCGACGCATATGTTTTCCGGCGGTGGGGTCGGTTTAATGACAAACTGGTCAAAACAACCGGTTGCTTCGTTTGGTTTTTCTTCATTGATTGCCTCCACTTTTACGATCGTTTCGTTTTGAGTCGAAGCGCCAGTGTAATCCGTAAGATCGTTTTCACTCGGATTTAAGAGGAAGTTACCGGTTCCATTGGCACTGGTAAATGTGCCGGTAGGGGTATTATTGCTGGTAGCTGTCCATTTATAGTCAAATTTCATTCCTGGATCGGCATCGACTTTAACATATAAATCTTCTGTTGGATGGGTGGGATCATTCACGGTAATGCTATCGTCTCCTGTGCCTGGGAAGATGGCATTATTTTGATAAATTTCAAGTTTTTTACAAACTTTTGGTGGAGGATTTCCGGGAAGTGTAATGCTTTTTTGACAGTTTACCGCATCGGCAAATCGTGGATCGCTTGGCTTGATGTTAATTTTTTGGCCAGCAATACCTCCGCTGAAGACGACTCCAGCTGTACCGTTTTGGGTTGGGGCATCCAGGGGATTTCCTTTTAAGAGGCCTGATGTGAATAAGCCAGGAACAACTGGGAGGGTATCAAAGTGTATTTTATCCGTGTAAGGAACTTTGTTCCCGTTTTGATCTTCAATTATAACACTTGCGAATATTTGTCGTGGTGCCGCTGGATCATTTGGGCTTGATGCCAAGGTTACTGTCATTTCTTTACAAAAGAGTTCTGGCGTTGGAGCCTTGTACCTTATGATCTTCGTTGTCTGGCAGACAGGATCGTCTTCACCGGAATTGGTATTAACAGCCGTTACTTTGATGAGGATTCCATGGTCTTTGTCACGTGGATTTCCGCCGGTATAATACGTATCTTTATCATTATCGGTATAGGGGTTTGCGAAATCGTTTGCCATTGGATAGTCGGCGAAAGTTCCAATAACCGCTTGTCCTGGTAAAGTTGGGAAAACACCTGACGGAACATTAACATTATTGTTGTTCACGGGAAGGTTATTCCCGGCTGGATTGCCGGCACCATTATTTACTCCATTATTTCCACTATTATTGGAATTGATTGGAAGGTTGTTACCGGCTGGATTTCCCTGACCATTATTTACTCCACCCGCAGAATTGTTGTTTAATTGGATACCGAAGTTAGAGCCTCCATTAAGGCCGCCGATACCTGAAGCAGGATCATTGGCAGCTAATACATTGGCTCCGCCAGGTATATTGTTCATTAATCCTACCTCGGTAGCTTCCCATCGATAATTGAAAGGAATGCTGCCATTTTGGAATTTTGGTTCGACATGAAAGGTGTATGGTGTATTGGCTTGTAAGTTCTCGATAAGTTTTCCTCTTTCGAAAGCTGTCAGTTCCAATCCCGTGCATACCGGGGGGGTTGCCGGCTTGGTTTTCCACACGGTGGAGACGGTTCCGATTGGGAACCAATAGTATGGTTTGTTAGCCGTTGAAGCGTTGGTAACAACTGTATAGCCAGCCAAAGGATCAAGTGCGCACCATCCTTTAGTAAACTCACCTTTGCTTTGACATACCGTATTTAGAATTGAGGGATTTTGATTTGCAGCTAATTTGTTAATGGCGAAATCACGTATTAAGATTCGCGAAGTTGTTGTTGCACTCCAAGCGCTTGTGGGACTATTGACGTTTAAACTTGGTAAATTGATACTTGCGCCAAATTTTCTGTTTTCTTCGTTAGTGGAAATAAAACCATTTTTATTGGTTGCATCGAGTCCCGGATTACTTCCTGAAATAGTTGGTCTTTCTCCGGTTCCGTCGATTCCAAATGTCCAGGTAATGCCATTCCCGTCTTTAACGACTTTCGTTCCGCCCCATAGTTTGGCAATAGTCCCATTACAATTTCCCAATTCTGCGATCATTTGTTCTTTTGTTGGGAGGCCAGCCGGTTTTTCATTTGGATTGCTGAAATTTGGATAAGGCGTATCACAAGTTATTTTTGCAAGATCAATGTTTTTCTTTGTATCTTCAGAGAAATTTATTTGGAATTGGGCTACTGCTGACATGTAATAAAAGCTGTTTTGGGCTAAACCAGGATCTTCAAGAGAATCGTTGAAATAGTCATGAATATGTTTTGTAATAGGTGCATGTTCATCCTTGATTCCAGCTTTCAAAGGAATATCTGCCGAATCTACGACAAAACGATTTTTTTGATTGGCAGGGACTTGAAGTGTTGGAGTGTAGGGGAGGGAGGCATAGGTCGGTGCTGTCGGTTGTACGGTATGATTTTTACATACTGCTTCCGGGAGTTTGTTAATAAAAGGGACGGCATTGTCTCCTAAAAGTTCTTGTGCTCCTGCTTTAAACGGAAAAACGGCCAATGAGCACAGATTTCGGTTAATTGTCATGCGGGCTCCAAGAGCTGTGCCGGCACTGATTATAATTCCCAACATTACAGCAACCGCTGTCCAAGTTTTGAAAAATTTATTTTTGTTTTCCATAAAAGTAGAAGTTTAGAGAACATTAAGGAGCCATATCAATGTTTTGATATGGGGTTTGTTGATTGGAAATACTGATATTTTTCGTTTCTACCCTCATATTTTTTGAAAAATTTTTATTTGAAAAAGCCCAAACCCCTCCGATCACTAGTATGATCGCAAAAAATAAAAGGAGTATTTTGTATTTTGTTTTTTTCATAAATTGAATGTTTTATATTCTAAGTTTATTTTTAATAACCGTTGTCGACATTTTTTGGTTGTTGAGAATTGTCATCGTTAATTTCATGTGCTCCGCCCGTTTTTGTTCCTCCAGTTTGATCAACTTTTCCACCGACTCCTGGGGTTGGTTTCACTTCATTTGGAGGACGGACGTTTGGTCTGGCTGTTGCGATGCCACCGACGCCGATACTGATAAGGGTTGGAATTTTGTTGACGTTTACGGTAAGGTGCCCTTCGCCGCTACCTCCGACGACGACTCCTTCGGAAGAGAAGACGACGAGATCGAAATCTTCATTGACAGCCATGGTAAAGTTCGAACAGGTAGGATCTACGCCTGCGCTAATTTTTGTCGGGCGGAGTTTGATCCAGTATCCGTTGTCTAATCGAACTTCATTGCCACCTGACCGATCAAGTTGGGCTTCACGAATGGATTGGACGATTCCTTTGAATTTATCGAATGCGGCACGTTCTTCGGGGCCAACATTTTTGGTTTCAAAACATTTGTTGATAGCTTTTGATTCTTGAGGTGTGAAATAGAGGATGAGTCCCAACTTCCCGAATGTTCGAAGAGCCAGTGGGCTTTGCATGAACTCTTTATCCTCTTTGGGCAAAGGACTTTGCATTTCCAAAATCATGCGGGCGACGGCTCCGTCTAATGTGTCGGTTCCAAGAGCGTTGTTGTATTTGTCGAGTCCCAGAATCTTTTTCTCTTCCCCTATAGTGTTCATATTCGGGCGGAAACCGATGAGTCCTTCCGTTCCGGCCAGTGTCGTGACGATGCTTCCTACGCTCAATGTATTATAGGTTTTGCTGTTAATATCCGTATCTCGAAGCTTGCCAATAACGTGCTTGGCGATATCATGACCGGTGTAACTGCCGAAAGTTCCAGCGGGGAGTTCTTTCACTTTCTTGTCCCAAATGTCGCCCACCTCTTTTTCAGCCCAATCAAGACGCTGCTTAAAGAGTACTTCCCGCATGGTGTCATTGGTGCCAAGAGCATTCCAGCTTCGACGGGTCAAATCCACGCAGATGTTATTAATTTCCCCTATGGTTAATTTTTCAGTCGGTAGGCCTTTTGATTCAGCATATTTTGCATATTCATTCTGAATTTTTTTATTGAGGGTACTGAAATCGAGTCCACCGCCTGCTGTAACAGTGGTTAATTGTTTATAGAGGGTGTGGAATTTTTTGTAGAACTCTTCAGTAAAGCTTCCTTTTGCTTCGAGTTTTTCAATTCGAAGCGTATCTCGAACATTGATATCACTCGCTTGTAAGAAGAGGGCTTCTCTTCCTTTCGCTGCATCAAGGTATTCATCAAACACTTTTTCAGTGTAATGTTCATAACTACCACTTTCTTTAGTATTTGAGAATTCTGTGTAACTTACGATATTTTCCTGTCGAACGCCCGCTTCAGTATCTTCGATTCGTAGTCTTTGTCCCGGTCGTTTGATAAGACGACTTTTTGCGCTTTGTCGTATTTCTGCGCTCGATCTGTTGGCGTCAGTGAGGGTTATTTCGTAGGCCATTTTGGCGCCCAAATAACCATTTTTTGGTGAGCGTCCATAGAGTTTTTCGAAAATCAAGTCAGGATTGGCGGTAGTTGCCAGATAAATATTTCCGTCGTTTCCCTCAATAAGATGTTTTTGCATGCCCGGATCAATGTAGATGCACACACTTTGTCTTTCATAGAACGGCGAGGTTTTATCGGCCAGTTCGGCGATATTTAATTTGAGTAAGCCTTCGTATTCTCCTTTTCCGGTCTCCAATTGGATTCCCATTGCTTTGAGATTGGCGTTCATGCTTTCAATTGTTGCAACTTTAGGACCTTCTTTTGTGAGATCTACTTTCGAATGAGAAAGAACTTTCAACTCACCATCTTTATCGTCGCGTATGAGTTCGGCGGCTCCTTCGGAAATAATGTGTCCGAAATTAAATTCGGTGGCTTCCGGGAATTTTTCTTTCACTTTTTGTATTATTTCCTGCTGAGCTTTTGCATCCATTTCTTGCATCATTTCTGTTGAACTTCTCGATGGTTGTCGATACATGGTTACTTTTTTCCCAATACAGAAAGCTATGACAGGACCAAATCCAGCTTCGAATCCTCCCTGCTTATCGATTCCCACTCCGACATATCCTCCGATGGCGGTTACCACGGGGTGAATACTTTCAGCTGCTGCGTTGCGTAGTTCATTTGCCGTTTTTTGATATTCAGCTATGATCTCATCACCTGTCAGATTGAATTTAAGAGTTAGGTAAGCTGCCAGTTTTCCAAAGCTTGGATGATTAAAAATCTGCTCCAGGGCTTTTTTCTTATTGCCTTGTTTTAAGGCCTGATCTATTTGATCGTATCCATAGGTTTCCAAATGTTCCTGGTATTCTTTGTCAAAGCCACGATCTGGATTCCATTTGAATCCTGCGGTGGCTCCTAATCCTACTATTTTTTCTCCAGGGTTATTTTCAATGGCTGCACGGAGATTTACGCCTGCCGATCCTCCAATGAAAAAGTCGTATGACATTTTATCGAGAGGAATGGTATGCATGACGGCAACGCCCAAGAATGGGTTCACTTCCCCGGTATCAGTTGTAAAGGCATTACCAAGATTTATGCTTACCGTTGTTCGATCACTTACTTCTTTTGTAAGTCCCACGCTAAACATAAAACTTGGATGGCCGTCCACAACTCCGAATCCACCACCAACGGTAAAGCCACTTTCTACATCAACAAATCCAGTTCCGGCCATAAAGCCCGGTTTTCGGTCGGTTCCGAACCCTCCTGCGTCTATCATGACTCCACCGACAAAATAGTTTTTAATTTTTTCTTCCACTTTTCGTATGTTTTTTGCCGGATATCCTTTTGAAAGCAGCTCTAATTGAACGGCTCGAACGGCTGGAACATCGCTTAAGTTTTCAAGTGCTACTTCCTGAATCTCTTTCAATTTTTCATCTCCGGCTTCGTATTGAGCTGATTTCTTTTCACTGGTTGTTTCATACAGCAAATAACCTACGTGAATAAGATCGGAAAGAGCTTTTCCTTCGACGGTTTTCTTATCAATGGTTTCATTGTTTTTTATCGAAAGTTTATTATACAGCTGTGTTGAAGCATCTTTAGCTTTCGGATCTATTCCCAAGCTTTCGTATAGTTCTTCCGGATTCATTTTCGGGTTTCGAGCCATGGCTCCGATTCCCATAAATAGTAATTCGTTGAGGTTTTTCTTAACTAACTCCATATCAACTTTTCCCGTTTCCGGATTTTTTGATCTATTCGCTATGCTGAGCCATGCCCCTTCTTCAGAATCGAATTGTTCAAACCATTTATCTTCCGCAAAGTAATCTTTCGTCCAGAAGAGAACTTTGAAACTTGAGGTTTCTCCTTTTTTACCTTTCGTCCCAGCTACATCATACATGCTGTCTTCTTCTTTTTTGTTGAGGTCGAAAATTTCGTTAATTTTATTTTCGGCGGCAGTGAGAGGTCTTTGAGCGACAGCCTCTTGTACCACTTCTTGAGTTCCCAGTTTGGTTATGGCATCCATCATGAGGAATGAACCTGCCATGATTTTGTATAAATAGCGGAATCTTTCATATACTTTGTAATCGTCAGCTCCTGCTCGATCTGCGAGAAAATTTTTCTCTTCCTGGCTTAAGCCTGCATAGAGTTTCGCATAAGGAGCGTCAGCGCCGTACTGTTTTTTATTGGCCGCCACTTTTTCCATGAGCATGGTGTAACGAGCCTGTTTTGCTTCAATATCTTTGAGATTTAATTGATAATATTTTGTTTGATATTCACGAAACTCTTTGACGAACTCGTTCCATTGGCCTTTCGTTCCATCGGCTTTTTCATAGAGTTCAAAGTTATTCATGAATGAACCGAGAAAGATTCCTTCTTGATAGGTTTCGAGACTTATCCCTTTCATTTTGGTTTCCTGAGATTTCAAAATCAGTTCCCGTACCATGTCGGGAAGTTCATTGATATCACGAGTTACCGGAGCTACTCGTTCAAACAGTTTTTTGAGAACTTCGCTGCCACGTATTCTTCCATCCATCCAGGCTTTGTGCCATGCGTCTTTATCGGATGCCAGTTTTATAATATCTCCATTGGCTTTGAATTTTTCACGATCCAATAAAATGTCGTTATTAAAATCTCCTCCGAGACTTTCGACGATAGCCCGTTCTTTTTTCGTGAGTTCCGCATTCTCTTTTTCCCGTCGAGTGTTAGCTTTTTTATCAAGTCCTTTTAATTTATCGGCACTTGCTTTCGTTATTAAAATGACACTAATTTTTTCGCCTTTTGAATGCTGGTTTAAGATTTCCCCATATTCTTGAGCACTTATTTCACTTTCTCTTATGTCTTTCAACGATGCTTGATCTTTTTGTTTATCTAAATCAAATCCCAGATGTATCAAATCTTCGAGTGTTTTTCCTTTTTCGTGAGTTCCTAAAATAAGCCGTGCAACTTCTGTGTAGTCGGGGGTGTGTCCCAAATTTTCGCTCAGTTTCGTTATGTTTACGGAGCCGATTGACAGGGTATCATAATCTCTTTCATTCGACTCTTTTTTGGCTTTTACTAAAGGGCCGACATCGTATCCTTCCAAAATTATGGCACGATTTTTATGCATGGACTCTTTATCATGATAGCCATCTTCATAGTAGAAATTCCCATTTCTGTAAACGGCCCAATGAGTTTCTTTTTTTGATCTATTGGTGACTTGGACCCGATCTCCTTCATCGAGCACATCTTTTCCGCCAAAGTAATCGACAAGTCCTTTTTTGTATCCTTCTTTAAAATTCTCGAAGGCTAAACCTTGTTTTCCCTTTTTCTTGGCAATTTCCTTATACTTGGCAATATTCGCTTCAGCGGCTGTTTCTGCTTTTTCTGCTCGTATATCTTCTTCAGTCTTTGTTACTTTTACCAAATTTCTGGCCCATATATCCGAAGCTTTATACCAGCCTTCCTGCGTTTTTCCTGCCGGATCCGTAAATTTTACCCGGACATATCGGCCTTTACTTCCATCGGCCATGTCCATAACGTAAAGACTTTTGTCCATTACTTCGATAGGACTTTCCGCTGGGATGGTGATGGTTTCTTTGCCATTATAGTTAATTAATTTAGAACTATTTTTTACTATATGCTCACCGGTGAAGTCGTCAAAATTCCCCTCAATTTTATAGGTAAATTTCTGAGTTTCCGGGTTACTCCACTGTCCAACCGTTTCAATCGGAGTTTCTTGTTTTCCTTTACTCAAGGCTTCACGACTGACCCAGCCTTTTGTGAATGGTCGGTCATTTATTTTTACTGGTTTTCCATCGGGAGTGGTAATATAAACATATTGTACCCCATCGACGATAATAATTTGACTGTTGGAGATTTTTACTTCAGTAGTTCTGCTCCCGGATACGCGGCTCCATGCGGCTTCTACACTTGCTCCATTCCCGGTGTATATAAGGTGCGGCGTTGAAGTTTTTCCCAGATCGTCATTCATGAGCGTG
>CAYSYL010000025.1:0-16631 GCA_964435355.1 uncultured Candidatus Peribacteria bacterium
CATCTGTTCAAATCATCCAGGAAAAATTTTACTTTTCTTATTTTTTCATGAGGATAATTTTCGATAAACCCTTTCACTTCGCCCTCAAGAGCCTCTTGTTCGGAAGGTTCCATAGTCGCCAGTACCATTTCAACATATCCCGCATCGTTAAATATTTGTGAAAGAAAATTTCGAACCAATATTTCAGCCAATCCTCCTTCAAAGTAGTCCGTAAATTCGTGAGAGAGGATGCCATATTTTGAAAAAGCCTCATTAACCAGTGTTTCGACAATAGGCTTCAACCCTAAATTAACATCTTTCCCAAGAACTTCGGCCCGTTCATGCAGATCCGTGTAAATGAGCGTTTCATTAAGTTTTTCTCCCTCTCTGATGAAGAGTATTTTCTCTGTATCAACTTGCATATATGTGTGATGGATAGGCTTAAGGAATCTTTTTATTATACACGGGAAAAGTTTTTTTTGCAGTGAACAATACTAACCTAGCTTTATTTTTCAATATTTGCCTTTGTTAAACTCTCTTGTAACTTCAAAAGCATCGCCAAGGCATTTTTTACTTCTATGGGATCAAAAGTAATAGTTGAAGAATTTTTATAAACAAAGTCGTACTCAGATTGATGATATAGCCACAGGAAATACTCGTATAACTGAATTAATTCATTTAATTCTGCTTGATGAGCTTTTAAATAACCATTTGATGCTAAAAATTGTAATTTATCTTTTACATTTCTGGGTAATTCGGAAATAAATTTTTCATCATCGCCTACTCTTTGAAGTGCTTTAATAATATGAATGATAACCCAAACTTGTACTAACCGCAGAGGGCCATATTTAAAAGAGTTTATATACTCTTCTGGATTATAAAATGCAATTCCATTATCCAAATCGAAATGCGTCTTCGTTTCTTTTCCTCGCGCGCTTTTACCAGTTCTTGTTATTTTTCTATGAGAAGTTAATCGATCGCCTTTCCTTTCAAGCATTTTTGCTTTATTTCTTCTAATATCTAGAATTGTTTCCATTTTGGCACATTTCAAAAGTGTACGATTTCCTACCATGTAATCTGCATCAATAATTCTTGATGGGAAATAATTATTTGACTCACCCCTAAAACAACTAATTGAATCTCCTCCAAGTCGTTTAAATTCAGATTTATCGTCAATAATTTTATCATTAAAATCACCATTAAGTATTTCTATTAAATCCAAAATTCTACCTCCTTGCCCTTGCACTCCAAAATTGTTATTTAATAACACTAAACACTCTAAAGCGGAAGCAGCACCTTTTTCTTCTCTCCCATCACTTCCCGTTACGAGGATAGCAACTTCATCTTTTGCAACTTCTTGAGAAGTTTCTTGACTGACCCAACTAGCAATTTTTCCAACAGCATCAATACAAAAAAGCTCTTCTGCTACTGCAGATTGTATCCTTCGGTTATGAAGGCGGGTATATTCGAAGTGTTGTGATATTTCTTGAGTTTTTGGGTCTAAAGGCCTAAATGAATCCGTAAGAGTCATATTGTTAATTTAATTTCACTAAAAGAGCCTCACTTTTCGCGGAGGCTCTTTATAAATTCTTGGTGCTCAATTCTTAGGAGTTCCTCCGCGAGTTATGAAGTGTTGCGTATACAACAAATAGACAAAGCTTCGTAAAGCTTTTTGTCCTAATAATGCCGTATTTGCGGGAAGAGTTTTTCATAAGATTGCTTGCATTATATTGAATTTATTCCGTGCGTCAATAGATTCTTTGAACATTATTAGGCAGGAGTGTCAACGACCTTAGAATTGACTTTTTTGTTTTGATTCCTACAATTCATGTGATTTAAATTCAGCCTTAGTATTTTCAATATTTAGGCTGAAGATTTTTATTTACTTTTATGGCTGCGGGATTCGAGGTTCATATAGCACCTAACACATTATTTGAAATCGTTCCGGGCGTTCCGGTAACTGACAGTATTGTTACCATGTGGATCGTGATGGGTATTTTGATTGTGCTGGCCGTTATTTTACGTCTTCGACTTCAGACCCAGCCAAAAGGGTTCCAGAATCTTGCGGAGTGGGCGCTGGGAGGGCTTCATGACTTTATGAAGGAAGTGGGGGGCGAATCGGCGCAAAAGCATTTCCCCATTTTCGTCACTTTCTTTTTAACTATTCTTTTTTCCAACTGGTTTGGTCTGATTGTTGGAAAAGTCGGGGAAGAACTCGGATTTTTGCGGGCCCCTACCAGCGATTTGAATAGCGCCGCAGCGCTCGCATTGGTGGCATTTTTTTACTTTGAATATCAGGGGATGAAAGCCCATGGAGTGTTCGGTCATTTGGGCCATTTTGTTAATATTAAAGCGCTTTTCCGTGGGGGAACCGGCATTATTGATTTTTTTGTGGGATTGCTCCACATTATTTCGGAATTAGTTCGTCCAACCGCTTTGACTCTTCGTCTGTTCGGCAATATTTTTGGAGGAGAAATTGTCTTGGCTGTTGCTTTTTCGATTCTCCCGGCCGTATTCCCTCTTCCCTTTATGATCCTTGAGTTTATTGTGGGTCTCATTCAGGCATTCGTATTTGCCGTTTTATTTTTGACCTTCACGAGCCTTAATTCCGCCCATGAAGAGGAGGATCACAAAGTTATCGCCCCGACGAAAGATGAGTCGGGTCCGCCGGTTCAGGTTCTGGTCGGCTAGAGAAGTTCATGATGGGCTTTAAAGTTTGAAGCCTGCCATGAGAGTCTCTCTCAATATATTATTTCTTTACCACATTATTCTATGAATACATTCGCAGCAGCTGCCGCCATTGCCACCGGTATTTTGGTACCAGCTTACTCAATCGGAAAGATCGGTTCCAAAGCCGTTGAATCTATGGCTCGCCAACCTGAAGCTGCTTCAAAAATCCAGTTGAGCATGATCTTGGCTTGCGCTTTTTGTGAAGGTTTGGGGATTTTCTCTTTCGTTATCGCCTTCCTTATTAACAATAAATAATAGAAGCTTTGAAAATTACTTTTTGCCGCGTCAGCTTCTAAAAATATTCTCTCGCCGTATTTTTAATACGGCTCGGTCATATTTTTCTCGCCTCCTTGCAAAAAGATAATTTTGAAAGCTTTAGGATTATTTACCTCTCCTGAACCATTTTGAAAGCTACAGAAAACACTTTTTCTCAAAAATTTTTGAAGGCCTCCGTAATATTTAAAGTTTATGAATAATTTTTCTTTCATTCCATTGGTCCATGCCGCTCCGGAAGAGGCGGTGGAAACGGCGACGGGCACTGCCGAAGAAGGCGGCGCTCATAGCGGTATTTCGGTTGAACCAGCTGTTATCGGATTTCAAGCCCTTAATTTCGTCATTTTAGCGGTGGTTCTCACGGCCATACTTTACAAGCCACTTGTAAAACTGATGGCTGACCGGGCACAAAAAATAAAAGAAGGAATTGAAAATGCTGAAAAGGCTGATGGCATGTTGAAGGAGTCGAATCAGATTCGGCACGATATGCTGAAGCGTACGCAGGCGGAAACTCAAGATATGATGGAGAAAGCACGTAAATCCGGGGAAGAGGTAAAAACCACCATTGTTCAAGAAGCTCATGCTGAGGCGGATAAAATTGTTAAAGCGGGTCATAACGCTATTGAGATGGAAAAATCCAAAGCGGTTGAAGAGTTGAAGGCTATGACGGTACCTCTCATTATTAAAACGGCCGAAAAACTTTTACGTGAGAAGCTGGATGCTTCAAAAGATGCTCAATTGATTGAACAGGCTCTTAAAACTTATTCATGATGGATTCACACTCTTACCTACAATATGGAAAAGCTCTTTATAGAGTCGCTTCTGTTCAAAAGGCCGAAGAGCAGGTTTTTAAAGAGCTTCGTTCCGCTTTGAAGCTTTTCGAGGATGTTTCTTTTATCAAGGTTTTAAAAAATGCCTCACAGCTGGATAAAAAACGGCTGGATGCTCTTTTGGAAAATGTTTTTGGTAAAACCTTTCACCCCCTCATTGTCCGACTCATGAAGATGCTCGGCGGAGCACAAAAATTGATGTTGGTGCCAAAGGTTTACCAGGCTTATCGATCTCTTTATTTTTCCGACAAAAATATTTGCGATGTAAGAATCGTTGCTGCCCGCCCAATCGAAAAGAAGGAAGCTGAAAAAATTGCTGAAGGGTTGCAAGCCAGTAAGCATCAAGAAATCAATGTTGAATTTGACGTTGATCCTTCACTTATCGGTGGGGTTCAAGTGTATGAAGGAAGTTACATTACGGATTACTCCATAAGAAATTACCTCCGTTTGTTGGAACGAAAGTTGTTGTCACATTGAATTAAAACAGTCATTGCTTTATGAGGGGGGAGGATGTTTTTAACACTTCAGACCAGTAAAAGATATCCTCTCACCTCCTCAAAAATTTACTCACTCATTTACTATCACTTATATGAATATTAACGCCAAAGAGATTACGGCCCTGCTTGAAAAGCAGCTTGAAGGCATGGAGTTTACTCCTGAGAAAACCGGTGTCGGAACGATTATTTCACTCGGTGACGGAGTAGCGCAGGTGAGCGGACTTAACGATGTGAAGATGGGGGAAATGGTGGAGTTCCCGGGTGGAACCTATGGTATGGCTATTAACCTTGGTCGCGACACTATCGGTTGTATTCTTTTTGATCATGGAAAACATTTGAAGGAAGGTGAGACAGTTAAAAGTACCGGTCGCGTTATGGAAGTGCCGGTCGGCGACGCTCTTACTGGTCGCGTTGTGAATGCTCTTGGACAGCCGGTTGATGGCAAAGGTCCTATTGCTACCAAGAAAAACCGACCGATTGAGAATAAAGCGGAGGGGGTTATGTACCGAAAGTCTGTTGGTGTTCCATTGCAAACGGGTATCAAGGCTATTGATGCCATGATTCCTATCGGCCGTGGTCAGCGTGAACTTATTATCGGTGATCGTCAAATCGGTAAAACTGCTATTGCTATCGATACTATCATCAATCAAAAAGGACAGAATGTTCAGTGTTTTTATGTCGCTATCGGTCAAAAGCAGTCGACTATTGCTAACGTGGTGAAAAAATTGGAGCAGTTTGGAGCCATGGAGTATACCACGATTATCGTGGCTACTGCTTCGGATGCTGCCGCTCTTAACTTTATCGCTCCGTATACCGGGTGTGCCATGGCGGAAGAAATGATGTACAACGGAAAAGATGCTTTGATTATTTACGATGATCTTTCGAAACATGCCTGGGCTTACCGTGAAGTTTCCTTGCTTCTTCGACGTCCTCCGGGTCGTGAAGCTTATCCGGGTGACGTTTTCTATCTCCACTCCCGCTTGCTGGAACGTGCTTCACGTTTGTCCGAAGATAAAGGCGGTGGATCTTTGACGGCACTTCCGATTATTGAAACGCAATCAGGTGACGTTTCCGCTTATATTCCGACGAACGTTATTTCCATTACGGATGGACAGATTTATCTTGAAACGGATCTTTTTTACTCGGGAAAACGTCCAGCCGTGAATGCGGGTATTTCGGTTTCACGTGTAGGAGGATCCGCTCAGGTTCCGGTCATGAAGAAAGTTGCCGGTAATTTACGTTTGAGCCTTGCCCAGTTCCGTGAGCTTGAAAGTTTTGCTCAAATCGGATCCGATTTGGATCCTCAAACGAAGGCGACATTGCATCGCGGACAACGAGTGGTGGAGGTTTTGAAACAGCCGCAGTATCAGCCGCTCCACGTTTCCCAGCAAATTGTTATTATTTATGCTGTAAATAACGGCTATCTCGATGATCTGGAGTTATCGGAAATTCGTGAGTTCGAAAGTAAACTATTTCATTTTATGAATGCCCAGCATAAGAGTTTGGCGACTATTTTAGCGGAAGCTAAAAAGCTTACTCCTGAACTGGAAAATGACCTTAAATCCATGATCGAATCTTTCAAATCTGGATGGAAAAAATAATCTAATCTTTTAGCATGGCTTCCCTCAAATCAATAAAAATTCGAATACGCTCCGTTAAATCGACGCAAAAAATCACGAAAGCGATGGAGATGATTGCCGCCTCAAAGATGAAGCGTTCACAAAACCAGGCTCTTAAAGGCCGTCCTTATTTACAGAAGCTGAAAGAGATTATTGGCAACCTTCTTTTCTATAGTGAAACGAAGCTTTCGCATCCTCTTTTGGAAAAAAAGGAGAAACTGGAGAACGTTGGCTACATTTTTATCACTTCGAATCGTGGACTATGCGGAGCGTATAATACGAACGTTATTCGTTCGATGCTGGAAATCCTGAAAGAGAAAAACCAACAACAGGAGATCGTGTTAACGGTCGGTCGAAAAGGACGACAGGCTATGGAAAGAATCGGTAAGAAAGTGTTGGCTGATTTCGAGAATATTTCCGATCGTCCAAGTTTTGCCGATACTCTTGGTATTTCTTCGGTTGTCGTCGATGATTTCTTAAATGGAAAACTGGATGAAGTGTATATGGTTTATAACCATTTTTACTCTACCATTAATCAAAAACCGGTGGTGGTGAAACTTTTGCCCATTCAGCCGGAAATAGATATTAAAAAAACCGCTAAACGGGATTATATTTTTGAGCAGAACAAAGAAATGCTTCTGGATGAATTGCTCCGTCGGTATACTCAAACCATGGTCTATCAAACCGTTCTTGAGGCTATTGCCGCCGAGCAAAGCGCACGAATGATGGCGATGCGACAAGCTTCGGATAATGCGCAGGAGATCGTTTCTAATCTTACCCTTCATTACAATAAAGCTCGTCAGGCAAAAATTACCACTCAAATTTTGGAAGTGGTGGCGGGAAGTTAATAACTCCATTTCTAATTCTTAATTTTATAACCATGGCACAAGGAAAAATCACTCAAGTTATCGGACCCGTCGTGGATTTCGAATTCCCTTCCGACGACATGCCGAAGCTTTTGGAAACCGTCGAAGTTTCTCACAATAATCAAAAGCTGGTAATTGAGATTCAACAGCATCTTGGGGACGGAAATGTTCGCGGTATCGCAATGGAATCGACTGACGGACTTACCCGTGGACAGGAAGCTACCTCTACCGGGAAAAGTATCAGCGTTCCAGTGGGAGAAAAAGTTTTGGGTCGATTATTGAACGTTTTGGGAGAACCGATTGATGCTTTGGGGCCTATTGAAAGTGAAAAATGGGAAATTCACCGCCCGGCTCCTACCTTTACTTCTCAATCTTCCGCTACTGAAATCTTCGAAACGGGCTTAAAAGTTGTTGACCTTATATGTCCTTTTGCCAAAGGAGGAAAAGTCGGTTTGTTCGGAGGTGCGGGAGTTGGAAAAACCGTTTTGATTCAGGAATTGATCCGTAACATCGCAAAAGAACACGGTGGATATTCCGTTTTTGCCGGCGTGGGAGAGCGTACCCGTGAAGGTAATGATCTTTGGAATGAAATGAAAGATTCGAAAGTTATTGACAAAACGGCTCTCGTGTTTGGACAAATGAATGAACCACCTGGTGCCCGTCTCCGCGTTGCTTTGACAGGACTTACGATGGCTGAATACTTCCGTGATGTTGAAAAACGGGATGTGCTTTTGTTCATTGATAATATTTTCCGTTTCTCTCAGGCAGGTTCTGAAGTATCAGCTCTTCTCGGACGTATGCCATCTGCGGTTGGTTATCAACCAAACCTTGCAACGGAAATGGGTGCCCTCCAAGAACGTATTACGTCGACAAAAGATGGTTCCGTTACGTCGGTTCAGGCCGTCTATGTACCGGCTGATGATCTTACCGATCCGGCTCCTGCAACCACCTTTTCACACTTGGATTCTACGGTGGTATTGTCACGCGCTTTGTCAGAGCAGGGAATTTATCCAGCTGTTGATCCTTTGGACTCCACTTCACGACAGCTTGATCCCAATATCGTCGGAGCCGATCATTATAAAACGGCCCGCGAAGTGCAAATGGTTTTGCAGAGATACAAAGATTTACAGGATATTATCGCTATTTTGGGTATTGATGAACTTTCAGAAGAGGATAAAAAACTCGTGGCTCGCGCCCGAAAGATTCAGCGCTTTTTGTCCCAACCATTCTTCGTAGCGGAAGCCTTCACCAATATTCCGGGCCAGTATGTAAAACTTAAAGATACCGTTCGTGGATTTAAAGAGATTATCGAAGGAAAGCATGACGATCTTAACGAGCAGGATTTTTACATGGTGGGAACTATCGAACAGGCTCGGGAAAAACATGAAAAAAGCAAAAAATAATGTGAAACTTCTACCTCTTTACCTTTTGAATTTACTATATGAATGATTTGGCTCAAACAATTATTTTCCTCCTTATTGCCGTCGTCATTATCACTCTTTTAAAGAATATCCGTATTATCGGACAGAATACGGTGTATGTCGTCGAATATCTCGGTAAATACAAAAGAATGATGAATGCCGGTCTTAATTTAAAAGTTCCGCTTTTAGAGAGAATTGCGGCGAAAGTTTCTCTTCGACAACAAAACTTTCAAATTTCAGGAAAATATCCTTCAAAAGACAAGGTGGTGGTTGATGTCGCTACGAACTTGATTTATGCCGTTGATATGACGGACGAGGGTATCAAGAAGTTTACCTATGTTCTTCAAAGCCGTGAACAGTCTATCGGAGCGATTATCGAAAACTCTCTTAGAACCTATATCGCTAAAGAGACGCATGAAGGTATTTTGGAAAAGAAGGAAGAGCTGGCTCTTCACATTAAAGGAGATTTGCAGGAACAGTTTAAGGAATGGGGTATGATGATTATGAGTTTTCAGATTACCAACGTTATTTTCCCTACCACTATTACGACTGCCATGTCAGAAGTTGTGGCTTCCGAACAGCTCAGAAAAGCTGCCGAGAATAAAGGAGAAGCTATTAAAATCCAGGCCGTCAAAGAGGCGGAGGCTGATAAGATCCGGAAACAGCTTCAGGGTGAAGGTATTGCCTTGGAACGTGAAGCTATTGCCCGAGGTTTGAAAGAGTCTTTTGAGCTCGTGAAAGTTGCCACTCATCAGGATGCCAAAGATATTATGGCCATTCTTACCATGACCCAATATCTCGATACCCTAAAAGCTATCGGTGCTTCTCCCAACAGCAAGGTGCTCTTTATGGATACCCAGATCAAGAAGGCTTCCGATTTGATGGAACAGCTGGTGTCTTCTTACGAAGCGGCACAAAAATAAAATTACTCGCTTTAGTTATTTCATATGTTTCACTTATCAATCGTCACAGCGGAAAAAACCATTTATGAAGGTGATATTCACCTGCTCGTCGTGCCGACGCCTGAGGGTGAACTGGGTATTATGACCAATCATCATCCACTGGTTGGGAAACTTGGGCCTGGAGCTATTCGCTTGGTAAAAGGTGATCAGACGGAAGAGCGTTTGTTTACTAATGGCGGCTATTTTGAGGTTAATGATAATAAGGTTATTTTACTCGCTGATGCTCTTGAAAATATTGCCACGCTCCAGGTTGAGGAGGCACGGGCGGCCCGTGAAAGGGCACAAAAGATGCTGAGCAGCGCAAAAGATGATGTGGAATTCGAAAAACTTGAAGAAGAGTTACGGGCCCAGATGATCCGTGAGCGACTTGCCGGGGTTTCCCAATACCGTAAAAATTAAGTATCTTTTTCAGGGAGGGATAATCATATTCCATGGCAGGTGTGTTACAATAGTCGTGTGAAAAAAGTCCTCTTTCCTTCGATTTGCGTCGCTATTTTTTTCCTTCCGCTTGTTTATTGGTCTTACGGCTGGACGAATTTTGAAATTCCAAAAATTGTCTTTTTTAAGACTTGTTCCTTATTTATTGCTTTAGTTCTCGTTATGGCATGGATTTTTAGCCTGTTTCAAAAGGAGGCATTTTTTTCTTTTTTTACTGCCGAAAAGAAAAAAATGGAAGGAGTCTTGCTTTTCCTCCTGAGTCTTATGCTTTTAAGCTGGGTTATAGCGACGATTTTCTCTCCCGCACCACTTACGAGCCTGTTCGGCATTTACCCACGATTTCAGGGGTTTCTGACGTTTATAACGTATGCTTTTTTTGCTGGTGCTGTTTTTTATATCGTTCGTGGATGGTGTGACATTGAGAGGTTACAGCTTGTCATTACCACTAGTGGCTTTTTTGTAGCTCTGGGTGCTGTAGCCCAAAAAATCGGGCTTAGTTTTTTTCATTTTTTGGATACGGATTTTTTTTTGGGGAGAGTTTTTTCTTTTATGGGTCATCCTGATTATATGGCGGGTTATCTCGTCATGGTTTTACCTCTCATTATCAGTCATATTCTTGCCCGTAAATCTTCCCGGTCATTCTTTTTTGAATGTGTGAATCTTATTTTTTGTCTTGGAGCGATATTTTTCAGTTTCAGTCGTGCCGCATGGCTTGGAACTGTCCTTATGACTGTGTTCTTCGGCGCAACTTATTGCATAAAAAAGACACCCCGAATAGCTATTGTATATGCTGGACTTCTTTTTGCCGTCTCCTTTCTTTTCGCTTTTTTCATCGCTGCCGTCAATTATTTTCCTTCTGCATTTAGCGCCATTCCAGGAGCTGAGCGTTTGATTTTTAAAGGAGAAAATCTTCGATCGATCGAAACCCGCTTTGCTTTATGGGAAGGGAGTTTCGACCTTATTTCGCGGCGGCCATTTGTCGGTTACGGTTTTGATACTTTTGCTTATTTCTTCCCATCTGTTGCCCCCGCTTCCCTTAACACGCTTGAAAATTTTGGCGATTATTCCGACCGTGCCCATAATTTCATTTTGGATTACGCTATTTCCCTGGGGATTCCCGCAACGGTAATTTTTCTTTCTTTTATCGGCTTTGTTCTTCACATGGGGGTTTTATCCGTTTGGGGGGAGAAGAAAACTGAACGCTGGAGTATTACGTTGGCTTTTCTGAGCGGTTTAGTCGGCATTTTAACCGTCAATATGTTCGGTTTTTTTGTTACGACGCAATGGGTATATTTTTGGGTTTTCATCGCAGTTATTCTCAGAATATTTTTGCTTAAATCCGTGAAAAATAAAGCAGCAAAGCCACTCCTCCTCCCCTCTTTTCCGAAAATTTTAAAGTTTTTTTTGGGAGCGGGCATGATTATTGGCGGTTTTTCTTTTTGGTGGAGGTATGAGATCGCGCTTTTATATGCCGATCATTCGTTTTTAAAGCTTATGAATCAGGAATACCAATTTCTCTCTATAGCTCCTGAAAATAGGTTAGCATTTGCCTTGGAAGCTGTTCAAAATCAAGAACCATGGCTTTATTATAAGATTTTTTATGATGAACGGATGCGATTTTTATTGGAAATTTTCCCTCAACTGTCCGGATCTGATGAAATTTTAGATCCTCTCGAAAATAATCTTACTGCTTCAGAAAATATTTATTCGGATGATGGGTTTTTATTCCTTTTAAAGGGGAGATTTTTTACTTTGAGAGAAAAATTTCCCGAGGCCAGGAATGCTTTTCGTCATGCCATTACGCTCATGCCGAACTATCCATTCGGATATTTATTGTATGGAGAGGCGCTTCTTCAGGAGGAAAAATTCTGTAACCGTTTGAAAGAATGTCGGGACGGAAATGAGACCCTTACGAGGGTTTCGACGAATGCTCAAGCTCTCACACTTTTTACCCACTATCTTTCCGTGAGTCCTCCGTACTATCGATGGAAAAAAGAGTTGATGAAGCATTCTTATGAAGAGCGTGAAAAATACCGTATTTTTTATAAGCTGCATCCGAGGTTTGATGAGGTGTTTTTGGAAATGAGGGATGTGATACATAATCTTTCGGAGAGAAGTATTCACTAAAACCCAGTGATGCCCTCACAGGAAAGTCCTTTCCTTTATCCGCTTAGTTCCTTTATGCTGCCTGTCTGTTTCTTCCCGGCCCGCCGCTTTGAAGTCTTTGACGAAGGGATTGAATTCCCTGTTCTATCGTCGCTTCGGCTTCTTTTTCATCGAGACCGTCAAATTCACGATTTTCTATTTTTTTGAGGATTGTTTCCAATTGGGCGGCCCTTGCTGCTTTTATTTTTTCAGGTGAAGTGCTGGCTGCCTCACGAATCTGCCTTTGAAGTTCACGGTATTCTTGGGCTTTATTTACTAATTGAGTGTTAATATATGGTTGAAGTTCAAGTGCCTGTTCTTTTTCTTCCTGGACGCCAGACCTTGCTTTTCTTCTTTCACCCATTCTTTCGACCATCAGGTCATGGTGGCTATTTTCTTCCTGAATTTTTTCAAAAAAAGCGAGTATTTTTTCTTCATCTCCCAACGCTAGTAATCCGCTTTCAAATTTATTTCCAAAACCGCTTACGACCCGATTTTGAAGATCTTTTTTGCCTTGAGTATCTTCGTTCGTTGGAGTGGTAATGATATTCCATTCGTTCCCTAATTTTAACTCTTCTGCCGCTTTACCAATGAAGGCATGAAGCTGACTTTGGTATTTCCCAACGGTTTTATCACTATCGAGCGGTGGCGTACTATTATATTCTTGTGGACCAAAACGGGTCATGTTTTTCCCATGGTCATAACGATTATCGACGATGGCATCAAAGCGAACGAAGGTTCGGAGCATATTCACCAAATGTCTTAAATCTCTTTTTGCTTCGATTTTTGCCGCTGGATTTTTTTTAGCTTCTGCCAAATGATCTTTCATCATTTCCAGTTTTAAAGCGATATAGTCGCTATAACCGGCATAGGTATTTTTTATACCTTCAATGGAAACCGGTGGTTTCGCACCTCCCTGTTTTGCCAAAACGTTCGTAATGGTTTCTTCACCAAGACCCGCCGTGATAAATTTCTGAGCATCTTCATGGTCCCAAATAGGATCCGAGGATGATTTTGAAATACGTATACTCACCGCCGGGTCCCAAATCATTACCTTATCAATGAAATTGAGAAGGTGTTTTCCCGGCTTCATCTTTGTAAAATCCTTGATGTCATGTATGTCCTGATTTTCAAAATCTTTTAAAATATGATTGTGGACTATTTCCTGTAAATCCCGCATTCTGATTTTTCCGGTTTTTTGGATGCGATTGCCATTCTCATCCAATTTATAGGTGACTCCATCATCGTTTCTTTCATATATCGGTTCTCCTTTATCATCAAATTGAGGAAATCCCCCTTTGGTGTAAAAATCCAGTATAGGAAATGCTCTCAATAAATTACCTTCGATGGCACCGATTCTATCGATCGGGAACAGTGTTTTTCCATGACCATGAGGAGTGTGTGGCTTTGATTCAAGCGAAAGACCTGCCATGAAGAAAAACATTTTTTGTTCAAAATTCAATTTACCGGCACTTATGGCAAAACGTATAAACGATTCATACTGAGCCGGGTTTATAGGGTCACCGTGCAAATGTCTCATAAGCATATTTTGCAAGGCTCCCAGAAGACCTCCATTATTTTCAGGATCTGCCTCCAGTTTGCTGGCAGCTTCTTCAAAGCTACTCATCACGCCTTTATAACCGTTATCCTGCTTTATGTAGAATTCGCGAAAAGTTCCCGGCCCGAACATATTATCCAAAATTCTTTCTATGCTCGTCATGTAGGTGTTGCTGCCGGTTCTGACCCATTCAGGATGACCATCGGCAATTCTATTGAGTGTTTTATGCATGGTGGGATCGTCCCAGCGCAGCAAGCCTTTTTCAGCCAATACGGTCATGGCTGCTTTCATGACGAATGGATCGTTTGTTTCATGCAGTTCTTCAAGAGGAAAATCTTCACCCATGGTACGCATATGCTCGGCATGATGGCTCACTTCCTGATTTTCCGCATGCTGCTCAATTCCTTTATATTCACCCAGAAGGGTTCCACCTATCTTCGGTATCCATCCATACATGTTTTTACCAATTTTACCCACGGCACTCTCCTGAGCAGTATGATGTTTTCGTTTTATCAAATCAGCATTTTTGGTCCATATCAACATTTCGAGATCTGTAAAATCCAACCATTTGGTGTCTTTAAATAAAAACTTCATGGTTCGATCGTAGAGCCCCAAAGAGTATTCCTGTGGTTCATCATGGCCATGGCCATGGTTATGAGTAGCATGAGGCTTATGGCCCTCGGGATCATAGGCATCATCATGGCTACCACTTGGATGACCACGACGGTACTCCATGTCCTGTTCTTTTTGCTTTTGCATTTTTGCCTCTTCGATAGCTCTTTGTTCGGGATCTTCTATTCCTTTTAACGCTCTTGCCGCATCCGCTTTTGCATCCACTTTTTCCACTTCATTTTTTTTCACCCATCGTAAAAAGCTGGCAAAAGTAAATTTTGAAGCTGGCTGATCATCTAATATTATTTCATTTTCCGTTATTTCTTTGATAACAAACGTTTTTGTCGGATCTCCCGCATAACGGATAATTTCATTTATGGTCGCTTGTATGGGCGGATATTCATTTGAGTTACGTCCGAATTCTGCATTCAGTTCTTTATTATGGTCTATGAGGGCTTGTCGTAATCCTTCCAGTTTTAGCGGTTTCATAGCCTCTTCACGCTTAACCCATCGAGCGAATTCCCCGGGGGTTAACGTATCGCTTTTTGCGTGCATAGACGGTGAGACGACTACCGGTTTATTTAATTTTATCAGTTTTATCTTCTCTCCCGTTTCGTTTTCTCCATCGATAAGATCAACAATTTGAACCTGTTCATCCTGAGCGTCATATCCTTCTTTTGTCGCGTCCTTGTAGGTTCGGTATTCGAAAATATCCCCTGCTTTTACCTCTTGTTTCAAAGTTCCTTCCAGATCACTGAACTCTTTTAGATTTTCCACTACTCCATCTTTTTCAACGAACTCGATGAATTTATCCTGCGATAAAGTTTTTTCGGTTTTTTCTCCTGTTTTTTCATCCAGTATTTCAAAAGTAATATACGGAGTGGACGTTGATACTTCCCGTATAGTCCCATCGGGTCCCGCTCCTATATTTTTTCGGAAAGAGATTTTTTTTACCTCGATATACATTTTTTTCCAAAATAACTCTTTCTTCTCGCCACTATTTCCTCCCGGGACTCCCGAGGGATATCTTTCTCCCACATCAAAATAAACCAATTTAGAACCCGGATTTAGAGGGAGACCTGCCCGTCTTTGGAATCTTTCCGTCGCTTTCTGTTCATCGATCACACTTTTTACTTTTTCATGCAGGGTGCTCACTATTTCTCCCATTTCGAGTCTTATTTTCGTGGCCTCTTCTTTTATTTTATTTAACTCTACTGCTTCATTCTGCTTTGCTTCTTTTAGTTTCTCCAGTTTTTCACGCATGCCGGGATGCGTGAGATTATGAGTTAGTTCATACCACTCTTTTTTAAAATTTTTGCTTCGTGGATCAAGATCGAAAAGAGCTTGAGCGGTAGTCTCATCTATTTTTCTTGATTTTACCAACTCACCCAGCATTTTTTGTAGTGGCGCCCGTGCTTCTTCCTGCCTTTTTTCAAGGTCACTCATTTTCTCGACCAACTGCTCCATTTTATCCTGGGCTGCCTGTATGTCTGAATTCTCATTTTGTGTTTCATTCACCTGGCCTTTTATGTACTGCTCCATTTCCCGAATTTGCGCAAACATATTAGCCACATCGGCATGGGTTTTTGACTGCAACTCTTCGATCGGTTTATTTTTTTTGGATTCCTGATCTTCTTTTTGGGAAGTTTTTTCTGCTGTCTTTTCAGCATCATCTCCGTTGCCACTCCTCATTTTCGATACTTCCCATTGAAATTTCGCTTTTTGCTGTCCGGATTTTCCTTTTTTTACCGCTTCTGCCAAATCTTTCGTTAATCTCAATAATTTATTTTTATTTTCCTGATTGTCTGAATCTAAAATTTCCCATGCGGCATCTTTATCCTCATCCCGTATGGCTTTTTTATCGTTGAGTTCGAGTATGGCTTTTCCAAGATTGTCGAGCGTTATTTCTTCAGGGCCTTTCGGGCCTTCGGAGCTTTTCGGGCCACCGGTATTTTGATCATTCACCCATACGTTCCTTTTTCCGCCTATTAAAATTTGAGCGTCATTTTTTAAGAAATCCATGCACGAAAAGGTGGTACGTTCAAAAAAACCTACTCCTGAGACCTCTCGCATCATGAAGATTTGCCTTTGATGGGTTGTGCTCAAAAGTGCTTTCATCTTGTATCTTTTTTAAAGGATAAAGATTTTGCCTTTTTTCCCGCACATGCCGAATATCGAGATGCCGCTCTTTCTGATCTGTCTGACCTGTAAGATTTTGTGTTTTCTCGATTTTGCCTAATTGTCGTTTTAAATACTATCATCGTTTTTGTTTTTGTCAATATTTATGTTATTTTGGTTTCTTTTTATTTTTTAGGAGGAGGGGTTGATGGTGCAGAAGTTGTAGCGGTCGGCATAGCATGTTTTTGAATAATATTTTGGGCATCTGTTTTTTCTATGGCCGCTTTTATTTTGCTATTGGCACTTTGGGCTTTATTGAGGTCATCCAGTTCAACTCGTAAAATGTCATCGACCTGAGTTTCGGTCAGGCTTTCTCCTTTTGTATTTTTTACGTCGCGTAATTGAGTTCTGCGATTAGCGATAAAGTCACGAAGCAGAGTGGTTGCCTCTTCTTCGGTTTTGGCGTCACCAACTTTTGCCGCTTCCTGAATAGCTTTGGAGGACTGAACTTTAAGTTCATGAATTTTTTTGAGGTCATCCTGGGCTTCTCCCAATATTTTTTCTTTTTCTTTTTCATCTTTTT
>CAYSYL010000026.1:0-16098 GCA_964435355.1 uncultured Candidatus Peribacteria bacterium
CATTGGGCTACTTCGTAAAAAATTTGAAGAACGGGATATCGATCTTGATGAAATCCCTAAAGACGATATTAAATGGCTAAAAACTTCTACTGAGGAATAGATTAAGTTTAGTTGTCCGGCTATTGTGGATGAAAGCATTTTTTAAAAAGCTCAAAAAATACTGGAAGAAAATGCTTTAGAACGAACAAGAGTCAAAACGGCTTATAAAAAAGGTGTTTATACCCCAGAAGAGCTGGAAGAAGAGTTAAAACTTATTGATACAGACTACAATGAAATAAAAGAAAGCCTGGAAGCTGTAACTCAACAATTGACCACCGAAGCTTCGAAATATGAAAAAATAGCCTCCATAGAGCAAATGGCAAAGAAATATAAAGACTGCCTTGGAGACACCCCTTATAAAACCCAGCGTGAGATTTTGCAGGCCATTATCAAAAAGA
This sequence comes from uncultured Candidatus Peribacteria bacterium, assembly GCA_964435355.1. Taxonomy (GTDB): domain Bacteria; phylum Patescibacteriota; class Gracilibacteria; order UBA1369; family UBA1369; genus CAYSYL01. The sequence continues at coordinate 438 of CAYSYL010000026.1, forward strand.
TAACTATCAATGGAAAGCATATAAAACTGGAACTCAGAGTCCCAAAATCCGTTGAAACTGAATTAGCACAGTCGGAACATCTGTATGGAGCCACAGTCGGGAATCGAACCCGAGACCTCATCCTTACCATGGATGCGCTCTACCGTCTGAGCTACTGCGGCACGCTGAAACTATTGCGAGGAGATTGTAGGGTATGATCTGTTTTGAGGCAAGTCACAATACGGTGAGTTGCTTTTTAATTTTCAACCCAGGAAAAGGCCTTTTCAGACAGGTTCGTATGTATTTTTTCTTTTTCTCTTCAGTTTTTTCTCAATCGTGAGCATTTTTTATATAAATTTTAACTTTCTGGCTTATGGTGCCTTAGCTTTTGCGCGAAAGCTCTTTTAATCCATTTTTTATGAAATTAAAAAAACTTATAAAAAAATCTTCTGCCATTTCGAGTTTAGTATTCTTTTTTGCACTTTTGGTGACATGTTCCTCAAGTACCCCCGCTTTGGCGGAATCTTTCCCCAGGGTCGTTATTAATGAGGTAGCATGGGCTGGCTCTTTTGATAGTGCCAATGATGAATGGATTGAACTGTATAATACGACGGATCAGCCCATTGATTTGTCCGGATGGAAAATTGAGGATGATCAGGGATCGTCCAGTTATAGCCTTTCGGGGCAAATCGCCCCTTTTTCCTATTTTTTAATTGAAGATTCGGAAGAGGCCGTGCAGCCAAATATGGCTAATAATATTATCAACCTTTCTCTTGCCAATGCAGGGGATAGTTTGGCTCTTCTTGACCAGAATAATCAGGTAGTTGATAGCGTCAATGATTCAGGGGGGTCATGGTATTTTGGCGATGCAGAAACGAAAGCTTCAATGGAGCGTATTGATTATGGGGCCGGAAATGCTCCTTCCCACTGGGGTACCAGTGTAGGGGGTAGTGGAGCGATTAGTTCTGGGGGATCGGCCATTATGGGAACTCCTGGCGCTTTAAATACTGCTTCTGCCATCGGTGATCAAACGGGTGCTCCGCGAGTTACCCTTATTCCTTCCCTAAAAGTAGTGAAAGCAGGAGATACACTTACGGTTGTTGCTCATGTAACTGATGTCGCTGAGCTTTTTTCTTATGGCTTCGAGATCCATTATGATCCTGCCATTTTAACGTATAATTTTGCTACGCCAGGTCCATTTTTAGGTGAGGATGGTACGGTTACCACCTCTTTTCAAGCAGGGCTTGAGAATGGTATTGCCGGAAAGATTTTGGTGGCGGAAGCCCGTACTCAATCCGTTAAATCGGGCATCGGTGGTGACGGAGATTTGTTTTCTTTACAATTTACCGTTATCGAAAACTCTCCGAAGCCGATTTCTCTCACTTTTAATCCCTCCAGCTTTTTAGCTTCTCCTTTGGTCGATATTCCAGCTCAATTTTCACATGGCGAGATTTCGTTTGCAGAACATGAACCGGATCCGGTGTCACATCTTTTAGCTCTTGAAGGGGCTGATCGTTACAGTATTCTTGTTAAGTGGGATGCTTCGTCCGATGCCGTTGATGGTTATAAAGTTTACCGTGAAGATCGCCATGGAATATGGAAACTTTTAAGCCAAGTGGCAGCTCTTCAAACGACTTTTAATGATAAAGATCCTCTTAATGGGGGAGGCAATATTATTCCTCATCATCAATACCATTATCGTGTCACGGCTGTCAGGACGGCTGCAGAGAGTGCTCCAGTGGAGATTTTTGGTGCTGAAACCCGCGGTTTAAAAGGCGATAATGACCGCTCGGACCGGGTTGATGGAAGAGATTTGGAAAAATTAGCTCAGCATTTTGCTGCGGTGGATACGGATCCGAATTTTCCTTTTTTAGTTGATACTACTTATGATGGGGAAATTGATGGGAGTGATTTGATAGATTTGGGTGCTAATTTTGCCCTTACCTATTCGGGATAACGATTATAGGCCTGGCTGGAAATTCTTTTCCTGTGGCGAAAGTATTGATTGAGTGATCTTTAATTTTTCACCTTGAAAAGCAATTTCCAGTCAGGAGCCAAAAGTATTTTGTTTTTACATATCTTTTACCTCTTATTTCGTCATTATGACAAAAATTTCTCAGCCTCATATTAAGGCTCAAGCTGTTCTAAAAAGCGACCATGAAGTAATGATTAATATTTTAGCTTCCGATGTGCCTGAGAATTTTTTGGGTATGGCTTTCCATTTCCATTTGGATGCTAAAAATTGGAGTTGTCAAAAGGCAGAAGTAGGATCAATTTTTGATTCTCAAAAAAATAGTATGATGGTTCTCTCCACGATGCGGGAGTCTCCTCAGAAGGAGTTGGTGGTGGGGTTAAGTCTTAAACGGTTTTTAAAGAAGGAGGATTTTTCTGATGGAGTTGCTGTGTCTTTTTATTGTATGATTGATGTTCCTAAAAATGTTTCTTACCAGTTTAATAACGCTGTTTTAAGTATTTATGATAATGGACGGCGAGATATGACGGATGTTTTATTTGAGGATGGGACTCTTTTTCCTTACACTAAAAAAAGTGAAAACTCTCTTGCTTTTGAGCCTTTTGCATCATCTTCTTATAATTCTGAGAGGAAGATCGGAGCCCCCCTATTTTCTCCCCCACTTTCTTCTCAAAAGTTTTTTGATGGTATGTCGATTTCGCCTTCCTTTTATTATTTTCTTTTTTCTTCGCTTTTTGTTTTTTTACTCTTCGCCCTTATTTTCCTATGGTATAAAAGATTTAAGTAATGATGTTTTAAAATTTTGGTGAATATCTTTACAAAAATTTCATGGTGAGTGTATACTCACCATGTTATGAAAATACCTCTTTATCTTGATCAAATTTCGGCTGGCTTTCCTTCTCCCGCGGAAGATTTTATTGAAAAACGTTTGAGTTTGGATGAACTTTTGGTTTTTCGTCCCACTGCCACCTTTTTTATAAGAGTGAAAGGGGATTCCATGAAGAATGCCGGTATCCACAGCGATGATATTTTGGTCGTTGACCGTTCTTTGGAGTCCCGGGATGGGAGTATTGTTGTGGCTATTCTCAATGGTGAGTTTCTCGTTAAAAGACTCAAGAAAAATAAGATGTCGTTGTGGCTTTTCCCGGAGAATCCCAATTTTTCTCCTCTTCCTATAAAGGAAACTGATGATTTTGAAGTGTGGGGCGTTGTGACGAGCGTTATTCATCGTTTTGTTTTTTCTCTTCATGAATAATTATGAAATGTGTTGCTCTTATAGACTGTAATAATTTTTTTGTTTCCTGTGAGAGGGTTTTTAATCCTCGCTTGAAGGGAAAACCGGTTGTTGTTCTTTCCAATAATGATGGGTGCGCTATTTCCCGTTCCTCTGAAGCTAAAAAGCTTGGTATTGCCATGGGTGAACCTTTCTTCAAGTGGAAAGATAAAGCAAAAGCTTTTCATATCAATGTTTTTTCCGCCAATTTTTCTTTATATGGTGATTTGAGCAGGCGAATTATGTCTTGTTTGAAACAATTTACTTCAAACATTGAAATTTATTCAATCGATGAAGCCTTTTTGCAGCTTGATCTCCCTCCTTCCGATTTTGAATCGTATTTTCGTATCCTCCGGGAAGAGGTTCAGCGGTGTGTGGGCATCCCGGTTTCCGTGGGGGTTTCGAAGACAAAAGTGTTGGCAAAAGCGGCGACTGAAAAAGCTAAAAATGATCTTTCCGCCCAAGGAGTTTCGCTTCTTATGGAAGAAGAAAAGATTAGCGAATTTCTTGAGAATTTCCCGGTGGAAAAACTGTGGGGGATTGGGCGAAAAAGCTCTTTTTTCTTAAAATCCCGCAGCATTTATACCGCTCTCGAATTAGTCCGAAAAGATGATCAGTGGATCCGGAAAAACTTAACGATTGCCGGACTTCGTCTTGTATATGAGCTTCGCGGCATTACGTGTCTTCAAAATAATGAAACACTTCATAAAAAGAAAACGATTGTCAGTTCCCGTTCTTTTCGCACACCTCTTACCGCTTTCCAGCAATTAACTGAGCCAGTGGCTTCTTTTGTTGAGTCGGCTGCCCGCAAATTGCGTCAACAAAATGATCTTGTGTCACACCTTACTGTTTTTATTCATACGGGTTATTATGAAGACGGGCGGGGATATAATAACTCTTTCACCGTTTCTATCGACCCGCCCACTTCTTTTACTCCCACCCTTATCAAGGCCGCACATAACGCTCTTCGTACTATTTATCTTCCCCATTTTCGTTATAAGAAGGCAGGTATCGTTTTGAGCGGGCTTGTGTCGTCATCTAATCTTCAGTTAAATATGTTTGAGGAGCCGCGGGATTTTGATCGCAAAAAAAATCTCATGAATGTCATGGATTTCCTTAATCGAAAATATGGTGATAACGCTCTTCAATTTTTGTCCTGTGGAATTGAAAAAACGTGGAGCGGACGTCGGGACTTCATCTCTCAAAACTACACGACAAATTGGAATGAACTTCTTACCATCACTTTATGAAAAAAAAATTTTCTTTTCAAACCAAAGGGTACGAGGCTCTTGAACTTTCCACTCAAATCTTGATTGCTGAAGCTCTGCGTCGAAAAGTGAAAGTAGAAGTTTTGGATTCGGCCAGTCAGTTTATCCGCCTCTCAAAGAATGGAAGGATTGAATATGTTGAGTCGGCGACCAAAACATCAAAGGATTCCTATATCAGCAGTGTAATGCTCGGGAATAAGGTGGTGACAAAAATGGTTTTGGAAGAAGCAGGAATACGTACTCCGCATGGGCGATCTTATGATTCCTATCAATCCGCCCTTAAAGATAATGCTTTCTTTGCAAAAAGCAAAATTGTCGTTAAGCCGAAAACAACGAATTATGGTATTGGTATAACCATGCTTGAAGCTGATCATACTTTAAGTGACTTTAAAAAAGCCTTGGAGCACGCTTTTGAATATGATCGAAGTGTCATTGTCGAAGAGTTTATTTCCGGTATTGAGTGTCGTTTTTTGGTCATACACGGACAAGCGGTTGCCGTTTTGCACCGGATCCCGGCTCATGTAGTGGGCGACGGCCTTCATACTATTCGCCAGTTGGTTGAGAGTAAGAATAAAAGTCCTCTCCGCGGAGAAGGCCATACTACTCCTCTTGAAAAAATTAAGATAACGGATGTTGAAAAAGCTGTTTTAGCTGAACAAAAATTTATGGAACAGTCGGTTCCTCCTAAAGGAATGGAAGTTTTTTTGCGTAAAAATTCCAATATTTCCACGGGGGGAGATAGCATTGATTATACTGATCTCGTTCACGAGAGTTATAAAAAGATCGCTGTGTTGGCGGCAAGAGCTGTTAACGTATCGATTTGCGGTGTTGATGTGATGCTTCGAAACTATAAAGAGCCAGCACAAGGAAAGGGAAGTAGCCCTAATTATGCCATCATAGAACTCAATTATAATCCGGTTCTTTATTTTCATGATTTCCCAGCCCAGGGGAAAAACCGTCATGTGGAGCGGCATGTTTTAGATCTTCTTGGATTTTAGTTTCACAGTCGTAATAGATATCGGCGGTGGAGCATGGCTTTGTGAATGCCGAAAGTAATGAAGTTTTCTTTGCTAGCCTCTATTTTTTGAATGACTTTGTTGGATGGTAACGTTAAAGGATTTCGAATACCTCGTAGTGCTTTTTGCCATGCCGATAGGTATTTTGATCGGTTGAAGTTCTTATCAAGAATTGCCGCCAAGGGCTTCATTTTATTTAGAATTTCTTCTCCCCATGTATCAAGGTTTATTTTTTTCCCGTATCGTTTCAGTACTATCCCCGGTTTTCTTCCATATAATGCTATGTGTTCCTGGTTATATGTTGCTTCTGCTAAATCTGCATCTTCTATTGGTGGGCTGTCGCTTAAAAGACAGAAAAGGAGGAAAAGATGACTGAAATAAAGTGTTTCAGCGGATATTCCCAGCGGTTCGAAGGGGTTGAGATCGAAGACGCGACTTTCAATGTACTGTACTCCATGACGTTTTAACGCTATGAGGACATCGCGATAAGGTTTTGGTGGTTTCAGTCGAATGGGGGCGTAGTATTCATTTCCAATTTGTAATAAGTGATCGTTCAATTGAATTCGTTCTCCGTTTTTTTCAATTCCCAGGGCCGTGTAGCGAGGATAGGGCGTATCGGCCGCTTTGATGAGATCTTCGAGGTAGTCCTTGAATCGATTCAATCGAACCGGTATTTTCGCCGGATTGCTGTAGCCACAACGACTCAGACGTAACGAGACGGCGTACTCTGTTTCTTTACACATGAGTTTACAGCCGTAGCTTTCATCAAGGAGAGGAGAGGTGCCAAAAAGATAGGCGAGTAGCCATCGATGTCGAATAAAATTGCGAGCGAGGTGCAGATATTTTTCGTTCATGAAATCCTGAAGCGAGTCTGCGCTTTCTGAAAGCGTGTGAAACTCTTTCCAAAATGACTGGCTGAAGGACATGTTATAATGAATCCCTGATATGGTTTGCATATATTTCCCGTATCGCAGCGCTAATCCTTTTCGATAGGTCTCTTTTTCTTTTGCCTGTTGGGATGAACCGTAACGGGCGATTGGAATTTTTTCTTCCGATGGAAGTTTGGGTGGCATGCTGAAAGGCCAGATAAGCTCTTCTCCCAACTCAGCTGCCGCCCGGCGGTGAAGTTTTTCGAGGTGTGATAATGCCTGCTCTATTTTTGGAAAAGGAGAAGTGATGAACTCGATCTGACTTTCGGAAAAATCTGTCGTTATGTGCGGATCAGTCAGGGGATTGCTCAATTTTTTCGGATGCGGCGTCAGGGTTAATTCTCCATTTCTGGTGACTCGAAGTGACTCTTTTTCAAGGCCATGAAGACCTTGTCCCAGCCATTTCGACGTGGTCTTTGTGCTGAAATATTCGAGGGTGGAGAAATAGTCCATAAAATATACTAATGGGTTTTTAGTTTCTTAGGCCGTATCCGCGTTTTAATAAATACCAGCTGAGAAATGCCAAGATGAGGGTCATGGCGATCAGCATGAGGATACTGACTCCTATGTGGATATCGGAAATGCCATAAAAGCCGTATCGAAAACCGTCAATCATGTAGAGAATCGGGTTCAATTTTGAAATGCTTTGCCAAAGGGGAGGGAGCCGATCAATGGAATAAAAAACTCCGCCGAAATAGGTGAGAGGGGTGAGAATGAAAGTGGAAAAAATGCTGATGTCGTCGAATTTTTTCGCAAAGAGCGCATTGATAAATCCTCCAAAAGAAAAAAGCAGTGCCGTCAAAAAACTGAAAAGAATCACAATTTCCGGATGAAGCACAACAGGATGGACGAAAAAAACGGACACGAGAAAAATTATAGCGGCAACTATCAGGCCCCGAAGCATTCCCCCTGCAGAAAATCCTGCCACAATAACCCACGCGGGCGTCGGCGAAACCATCAATTCTTCTACATTACGCTGAAATTTGGAGCCGAAGAAAGAGGAGACGACGTTGGTGAAAGAACTATTGATAACTCCCATCATCATTAATCCCGGAACGATAAATGACATGTACGAAACTCCGTTTATGTTCTTTATTTGCGATCCAATGAACGCGCCGAAAATAATGAAGTAGAGGGATTGGTTTATGACTGGCGGGAGGAGTGTTTGGCTCCAGATTCGCATAAAACGAGTTACTTCTTTTCGAAGAATGGTGTAAAAGGCCACCCATTGTTGATATAAGGGCATATTATTTTTTAAGAATGTTCAAATACAGTTGTTCCATCCGATTTCCTTTTGGTCCAATATCCTTAACCGTGAGGCCGAGTTCTGCCAGCTTTCTTACGAACTCCCCTATCATTTTATTGGCTGAAACGGTTACTTCGAACGTATGATCGTCGACTTTTTTTACGTCGAATCCCTCTACCGAAAATTTTTCCGGAGCGCTGGTTACCTTTACGACATATGCCTGCTCCTCAAGGGATTGAATCAAATTTTCAACCGTGTCATTTTTGATGATGATTCCTTCCTTGATAATGGCAACCCGTCGACAGAGCTGTTCCACTTCTTCCAAGTAATGAGTGGTGAGCAAGATGGTGGTTCCTTGTTTATTTAAAGTTCGTAAATATTCCCACATACTGTAACGGAGCTCGACATCTACTCCGGCACTTGGTTCGTCCAGGATGAGAAGTTTGGGTTTATGAATTAACGCCCGGGCAATCATGAGCCGTCTTTTCATTCCACCTGAAAGCATTCGGGAAGGAGCTGAGCGCTTGTCCCATAAGTGGAGATCTTTTAATAGTTCCTCCGCTCTTTTAAGCGCTTCTTTTCGAGGAATTCCAAAGTATCCTGCCTGAGCTATAATAATATCCAGTACCTTTTCCCAAATGCTGAAATTAAATTCCTGAGGAACAACCCCTACGTACTGTTTAGCTTTATCTAAATTATGGTCAAGATCGAGATCGAAAATCTTCGCGGTTCCGGAGGATTTATTGACGAGGCTTGTTAAAATTCCGATGAGGGTGGTTTTCCCGGCTCCGTTTGCCCCGAGAAGAGCAAAAAAATCTCCTGACGCCACTTTTAGGTTTATCCCTTTTAGGGCATATGTTCCGCTCGCATAGCGTTTTTTTAGATTGTGAATCTCAATAGCTTCCATATTTTTTTTACTATACAATGAAATGTGAGTTTTTGTCACTTGAATGTAACCATGAATTTATACAGAAAATCAGCCAAGCAATCAACCCGCTTAGCAGGAATTGTCATTTTTACCCTTCTTTTAAATATTCTCGTTAGTGCTGCTGTTTTTTATTTTTTACGTCGTGATTTTTCCTATATCGTTTCTGATAATGAGATAGTTCAGAAAGACATAGTAGTAGAACGAGGAGCAGTTTCTATTGGGAAAAAAGCGCAAATTATGGGTAATATTCACCTTGCCAAGGGGCATCTTCTGATACTGGCTGATGCGGATATTAAAGGGGATGTCGTGGTTGATGACGGGAATGTTACTATTAAAGAAGGGGTTCATATCAAGGGAGACCTAACCCTTGAAAAAGGTGATGCGCTTCTTGAGAATGATGTTGTTATCGAAGGAAATCTTTTTATGAAAAACGGAGAGTTACAAAAACATTCGACGTCGGTTATTTTGAAAACAAAACCGGATATTTTTATCACGTATGATTACCCTGATTCTCTCGCGTATTTCGATATTTTACCTGAAGCTCATAAAGAAGCTCTTGGCTATGTTTTTCTTACGAAAAAATCTAACACCATTATTCGGGAACAAGACGTGAAAAATCCGGAAGATTATTTCGACGGCATTTATTACTTTCAGGATCACCATCTTTTGTCCGTCGATGTCATGAGTCATGAAAGTTTGAAGTTTTTTAAAAGAGCCCGCGAATTTTTTAATGATTTACCGGAGAGAAGATTGGGCCCCTACAGCGTTGGTGCCACGACGAAGAATTATGCCCATGACTCCCATAAGGCCGATATTTATATTCCTTCCGAAGGGGCACGGTATACTTTTCTTCATGAGATGGGTCATGTGGTCGATTTTCAGCAAAATTATAGTGATTATCATGATCCGGTATATCCTTTTATTTCAAAAGAGGCGGCTTTAAACAATTATGGTGCCACCCATCCCGGGGAAGATTTTGCTGAGGCCTATAAATATTACCTGATCGCTTTTGATAGATTTTCCCAACTTATTGAAGAAAAACCTGAGCGACAGCAGAAATATGATTTTTTGAAGCGGTATGTTTTCGCCAATAAGGAGTATAGAGTCTCTTCATGAGAGGTTTTCGCTCGGGATTGCATTAAGATTCTTGATTGCCTCTCGCCTTTTCAAAGAAGTTAAAAAACTTTATGATGGTGGTGCTCTTAGCTTTTTAAAATGCTTCCCTCACGACAAGTTTTTTTTGGAGTCCTTACCTTTTTGTCAGCCTTCAATTTTTTTGCTGCCTCAGCTATGGCTCAATCTTGTCCGGAAGCCAGCTCCACAAGTTTTTGCGGAGAGCAGGTGATCGCGCTCGCTATTTTAAGTTTTACGGATTTACCCGATTCGTTTAATTTTCCGAGAACGACGGTTTCTTCAAGTTCGCGAGAGCTTTTTAGTAATGGGAATCAGGAGCTTTCCCCTGCTGAAGATGATCTTTTGGGAGTTCAAGACACAAGGAACTCCGGTGGATTTGAAGTGCAGATTCAAGCCGAAGGCACTTTTACTGATGGAGTTCATACTATCCCTCTTTCCAATATGTATGTGGCAACGAGTGTATCCAGTCCTACTTATACGATTTCTAACACTTCTTCCCCTGGTGGAGCCCAGGACGGAGTTATCTATGAGTCGGAGGTGATTACCAAAGGTGTTACAGCTCCTTTAGATACGGCTAATGCTTCACTGGGGAGTACGACGACTTTTACGAGTAACGGTGCTAGTTTGGCTACCGGTGTTGTAACTCTTATGAACGGATCTCTACCGAGTGATCAAGGGCGTGTCGGAAAAATGTACCAATATGTCAGTTTCTATCTTCATCTTCCTGCTTCTCAGGCGGCTGGAGATTATGCCGTGACTTTGACGTATACTCTGCTGGACGATACGACTGAACCTGTTGGTTAGGAATAGCGGAGGAAGGCTTACTTTTTATTTTTTTCATGAATTTTCGTTTTACAACACTCGCAGCTCTCTTCACCACTTTCTTCTTTTTTGCTTTTATTATTCCTTTTGCTTTTGCTGACGAGTGCAGTTCTTTACGTACTAACGAAGAAGGAGAAACTACTACTGTCAGTGACGGATGTTTGCAAATCGATATTACCGCCGGGAGTTTAACGCTTGAAAATATTCCCGATACTTTTTCTTTTCCGGTAAAATATTTTTCTTATCAAGCTCAGGACAGTTTTAGTAATAATCGTGGAATGACGGCCCCGGAGGATGTTATGACGGTTCGGGACCTTCGCCATAGTGGAGGATTCAGCGTTTCGGTTACCGCCAGTGCTTTTAGCGCTGATTCTTACGTTATTCCTTTAGAGAATTTATATGTAGTGACGAGTTATCCGGATAGTAACGATTTTTCCGATGCTACTTTAACAGGAACTGAAACAGGTGGCGTTGAGTACGCGACTGGTTTTGTCGGGTTACCCGACGTTACGGCACCTGCTTTTACTGCCAATACTCTTAATAGTCGTGCTACTTTCACGGCTCTTAACAAGAAATTCAACTCGGATGGCGACGTGGAAGGTGAGCCGGTTGTTCTTATGTCTACCACTACTGCCCATTTAGCACGTATGAGTCAGGCGGTAAGTTTTTATCTTCAAATCCCTGCCAGCCAGCCTGCCGGTACGTACTCGACATTATTTACGGTTGATCTTTTGCCTACAGAATGATTTTTTGTACTGCAAAAAAGCCAGCTCCTTTTTTGTGAAGCGTCAAAAGTTTTCAGATATAAAAAAACTCCACAGTGCCGCCGAACCTCATGGATACTAAACCCCCAGTATCCAGTGTGGGTGACTTCATATTCCAGCCACGGCCGGAATAAATTTTAGCCTCCCATAAACATTATGAAGAGAGAGTATATGAGGTCCTAACGCACGCCATAGAGTTGCCACAAGGATATCAAAATCATTTCGCCAAATCAAGCTTTTTTGGCTTATATAAAACATAACTAGAGGTTGTGGTTCCGAAAAATGTTCCCACTATCCATAGCGAAAATCTTTTTTCAGCTTCCTAAAAAGATAGAAGATTTTACGAGGGCGAAAATAAAACTGGTGATTTTCTCGAGTATCGAAAAGTTAACGAGTTTTCCATTGATAACGAACTCCATTTTCGAAAGAACAAAAAGATCGAAGAGAACAAAAAGAATGAAGTAGGTCATACCTCCTTGGAGGTACCGTTTATATAATGCTTCGTATTTTTTGGGTATGAGGAATCCCAAAAATTTTGATCCATCGAGTGGAGGGAAAGGGAGCATGTTGAAAATGAAGAGTCCGATATTTATGTCCAATAAAATTCCTAAAAAATAATGGACTGGAAGAGGGAGAAATTGTCCCAGATATTTTAAGGGGAGTGTGATAAGGAGTGCCAATAGTATATTGGCTGTTGGGCCTGCAACTGCCGTGAGTGCTTCATCCCGTTTCGGCTTTTTAAAATATCTCGGATTGACGGGAACCGGTTTTCCCCATCCTAAATGGATCAGAATCATCATGAGGGCGCCAGCCGGATCTATATGTTTTATCGGATTCAAGGTGAGCCTTCCGGCAAGTTTCGCCGTCGGGTCTCCGAAGAAATTAGCTATGAGAGCATGAGAGAATTCGTGTACGGTTATGGCGATAAGGAGTGCGCTGATGATGGTAACTATCTCCCAAATTCCTGAGTACATATAAGATATGATACTATAAAATAAATAATAAATTTTTAATTCATAAGTATTATGACAGAAATCATAGAAAAGAAACGAGGAGGTTTATTGACAGGGTGGCTTATCTTTATGTTGGTTGCTAACGGTTTTTCCTCTCTGATATATTTCTTTAATGCTCCGGCGGTTGTTTCCAGCTTGTCGGTTCCTGTGGAAATATCATGGGTTTATGCACTCGGAGTTTTGGGTTTAATAAATTTCGTTATGACTATTATGCTGTTTCAATGGAAGAAGTGGGCTTTTTTTGGGTTTTGCGGCGTGTCAGTAGTTGCGTTCTTTATGAATACTTTTGTGTTTCATGTCGGGATTTCTTCTTCTTTGATGGGTTTTGCCGGGATGATTATTTTGTACCTCATTATGAGACCCAAGTGGAGTTTGTTTGAGTGAATGGGGAAATCTTGCAAAAAAAAAGAAAGATGATACACTGCAAAAGCTTTTTTATAAAAATATATGTCACAAATTTGCCAACTTTCCGGAAAGCGGCCTGGCGTCGGTAATACCATTAGCCATTCTGAGCGAAAATCGAGACGTCGTTTCATGCCGAATGTTACGAAGAGAACCATTATCGATCCTGTTACCGGAAAAAAAGTGAAGGTAAAGATTTCGAGCCGGGCTCTTCGAACTCTTCAGAAAAATCCTTCAAAATATCGCGTTCAGATAAAGAAAATTCAGGATAGAGTGAAAAAATAAGGGAGGTTTTTTATTGGGTTATAAAAAAGGCTTCATTTTATTTTAAAACAACTTATAATGATCCCGCTTCCTGCGGGATTTTATAAATACATCAAGAAAGTGAGTGTCCGCGAGCACACGGTGCGAGCGCGGAACGAACGGGAGTTTATAAAAACAAGGAATATCACCGAGGCCAAAGGCCGAGGGCGCAGATACTTTTCATTTGGGTCTCGCGGGTCCCAAATGAAAAGTATCGAGCTCTATACATAAGGAGAGATCGCATAGTGGTCGAGTGCGCCCGCTTGGAAGGCGGGTATACGTGAAAACGTATCGAGGGTTCGAATCCCTCTCTCTCCGCCAAATGATAGTCGCTTATTTGCGGAAAACCCCAAATCCGTGTAGCATCGGGGCGATTTTTTGATATATTTTTATGCGAACCTCTTTTTTCAATCCCAAGGTATCTCTCATGAAATATGGTATTCGGGAAGTGGTGGATACGGCTCAGAAAATTAAGGAACTCGATCCGTCCCAAACTTTTTGCTGGGAAAATATCGGCGATCCAATTGCCAAGAGCTGGCCGGTTCCCACCTTTTTGAAAGAAATCATTACCGAGGAAGTGAATAAAAAAGGAGATCTTGTTTTTGGGTATACGCATTCTCGTGGAAACCCCGATACCAGGAAGTGGGTGACTCACTATGCCCGGCGATATTCTCCTTCTTCGGAGCTGGATTATGAGTATGTTCTTTTTACCAGTGGTCTTGGCGCCGCCATTTCGGCTCTTTACCATATGGTTAAAAAAGGAGCCCGGATTATTCAGCCGACACCGGCGTACCCCACGCACGCTTCGATGGAATCTTTTGCGGCTGAAGGGGAACCAATTGTTTATAACCTTGATCCAAATGACGAATGGCAGCCGGATTTGAATCATTTGGAAGCTCAAATCAAAGCTCATCCTGAAGTGGTGGGTATTCTCATTATCAATCCCAACAATCCGACGGGTGCCGTTTATAGTCCTGAAACTCTCGAAAAAATAGTTGTTCTTGCCGAGAAATATAATCTCATGATTATTTCCGATGAGGTGTACTTTCGCATGGTCTTTAACGGGCATACGTTTTCAAGCATCACTGAAATTGCCCATAATCGCGTTCCATTGATCGTTTTACGAGGACTTTCTAAAGATATTCCCTGGCCAGGGGGACGTTGCGGCTGGGTCGAATTTCATAATACTCACCTCGATGAAGAGTATAAAAAATATTGTGAATCGGTGAAGAAACGGGTGTTGATGGAGGTTTGTTCGGTGACACTTCCGCAAATTATTCTTCCTAAAATTTATGACCATCCGGATTTTGAAGCTTGGAACAAGCAATATAATAAAGAACTCGAGGCGACGGCCAATATGATTGCCGAGATTCTTGCCGAGATTCCGGAGATGATTGTGAACCGAACGAATGGTGCTTTTTATATGATGCCTCTTTTTAAGGAGGGAGTTTTGAAACCGAATCAAACACTTCCCATAAAAAATCAGGCTGTCCAAAAATTTATTGAACAGGAAGTGAGCAAGCCGAATTTTCCTTTGGATCAGCGATTTACCTATTATTTACTCGCTGCAACGGGAATTGTCGTCGTTCCCGCTTCCGGATTTTTCAGCCCATACTATGGATTCCGTCTTACGACGCTGGATCGCGATCCTGTTCGTAGAAAAGATACCTATACCCGTTTAGCCCAAGCTATACGACAGTACATCGCTTCATAAGACGATAATTCATTGTATGAACTATCTTTCACTGTTTGTTGATTTTTTTTCTTCGGGTCGCGATGTGGATGTTTCGTTTTTTTCTGAGAAGGTTTTGAAAGATTTGCAAAAAAGCCGGTCAGAACTGGAGCAGGATGGCATTATTTTGGATATTGAGCCGATTCAGGTTTCGGAGCATAAAAAAGAAAGTTCCGAACATACTATTTTTTGCTACACCGGTTCGTATATCTACGGTTTTCAAAAAAACGGTATTTTTCATGAAATACCGAATAATTTGGATTCACAACGCCAAAGAGAAAAAAATGAAGATGGCGACGTGATTTTTTATGTTAACAAGAAGACCGGAAAAATCGATACGATTACGGAATCTTTTGCCGGTAACCGTTGGGGAGTGAAGCTGAAAAGTAAATACGGTGACCTTATCTGGACCATTCTTGGTTTTCTTTTTTTTGCTGTATTCATGGGGCGAGCTCTTTACATCATCGTTAATGCCGTGATTTCGTCGTATACGGTGATGGCTCCTCTTCATGAGTATGACCAGGATATTCAACAGTGCGTTAAGGAAAAACAGAAACTTTTGGGTGACCAAAAAGTGGTGGGGATCGAATATTCCTGTGCCATAAAAAAAGCGGCTACTTTTTATGAGGAGGATCCTGAAAAAGCTATTCAGCTTTGTATGATTTATAACCCTTTGATCGATGTTCAGCTTGGGCGCGAGAGGTCTACTTCTTCGGCGGATGATATATGGGCTGAAAGAGAAGAAAACATTGCTCACATGGCCTGCGTCCGGTCACTTGAGGAGAGAATTAAAGAAAAATCACCGTCACTTTCACTCGAGGAGTTTGTTTCTCAATAATAAATAAAAACATGTCTCAAATTTTAGATTATGTCACTATCG
>CAYSYL010000027.1:0-6548 GCA_964435355.1 uncultured Candidatus Peribacteria bacterium
ATGTATGAATACTTTGACGTCATACGATTTACATAATTCCAAAAGCGCGAAGAGATGATCAAGATGAGAATGTATGCCCTGATCCGAAATCATTCCTATCAGGTGCAATGCGCTATCCGGTGTATTTTTTACTTTATCGATTGCCTCAAGCAATGGCTTTTTTTTGAAAAATGATGTATCCCGAATGCTCTGATTAATGGCTTCTAATGATTGAAAAACGACTCGTCCCATCCCAAGGGTAAAGTGTCCTACTTCCGAACCTCCCTGGGTCCCTTCCGGTAAGCCTACGGCCTCTCCCGAAGCTTTAAGTAGAGTATGTGGATATGTTTTTTTCAGCTCATCGAGGCAGGGCATACGTGCCTGAGTTATGGCATTGCCGGGATATTTTTTCCCTTCGCCAAATCCATCGAGGATCATTAGATATACTTTTTTTGTATTCATGATGGTCGTTTATAATGTGTACCATTTTAAAATATCGGCAGCAAAAAAGAGGGTTAAAAAATAGCCAAGGCTTAAAAAAGGTGCGAGAGCTATTTGCGTTTTCGGAGTCACTTTTTTGGTCGTGAGTAGGAAAACACTGATGGCTGCTCCAAGGCTGTAACTTATGAAGATAGCTATGAGGAGTTGTTGCCATCCTAAAATAACCGCCATCCCAATGGCTAAATATACATCTCCTTCGCCGAGCCATTTCCCTTTCGAAATGACTCGCTGTCCCCAGAAGAAAAGCATAGCAATAATAATGGCAATAATCATATTAATACCATCTGGAGTCCCGCTTATAAAGCTTCCCATGATTCCTATTCCAATGAGAGGAAAGAGGAAAAGATCGGGGATTTGTTTGTGAAGCAGATCGTAAAAGAATATTCCTATAAACAACGTGGCGTAGATCAAATGAAAAATAAAGAAAGCGACGCCTTGCCACGCAGCATTATTAAGAATTCCATTTCCGGTGTAATAAATATAATGAGCCGTGAAGGTGAGAGCTGTGAATAGTTCAAGGCTAGGATAAAGGGAAGATATTTTTCGTTTGCAAAAACGGCATTTCCCTTTTCTTATCATAAAACTGATAATCGGTATCATATCGCGGAACAGTAATTTTTTATGGCACTCAGGACAATGGGAGGTGCCTATGAAAATCCCTTTTTCATTTTTTGCAATGCGGTGAACAACGACGCTTAAGAAACTGCCAATGCTCGCTCCAAGGACAAAAATAAAGATAGGAATGACTATTTCGGACATTTTCTTGCTTTATGGGGTTAGGACGGTCGCTTTGATGGTATCATACTCAAGATCTTTGCTTTTGCCAACGAGCTGGTTATAACGTTCAGCAGCAACCGTACTGATTGAATTCCCTTTGCCCTGTTTGAAAGCATCTTGATACCATGTTAAGGCTTTTTCTTTTTCTCCTTTTTTTTCATAGAGCATCCCGAAATTTAATGATACTGCGTCGAGATTGGGATTTAAATTTCGGGCAATTATCAAACTTTTTTCACTTCCTTCGGTGTCCCCCACGGCGAGGAGTGCCCACCCAAGGAGATTGTAGCTCATGGCGTCATCGGGATGTTGGTAGACGGCTTTTTTTGCTATTTCAACGGCTTTTTCAGGTTCCTGTAATCGGTCTATGTAAATCCAGACCGGCTTAATGAAAAAGTGAGCATTATCCGTATTGATGCTTACGACGTTTTCATAGTTTTCTGCTGATTTATCGTATTTTTTTAATTGCAGATATATTTCTGCCAATTTTTGGTCTACCCATACGGCTTCCGGAAAATGGAACTTTTTCGCTAACTCCAAATTTTGTGCCGCTTCTTCTAGCTGATTATTGGCATAATAGGTGAGGCCGAGATAAAAATAAGTGTCCGGTTTTTCAGGATCCAATTTTTTAGCTGTTTTAAAAGCTTCGGTCGCATCTTCGTATTTTTCAATATTGAGGTATGAATAGCCGAGCAAGATCCAGGCATCACGGTAATCTTTTTTCTCATTCACCACTTGGTATAACACCGGAATGGCGATTTGATACTCACCCGTTTGATTCATGCTTCGTCCGAGCAATGTTTTAAGGTGAAGGGAAGGAGATCCCTGATTGGCAGTGTACTCTTCATAGGCCTTCATGAAATTATCGGCTTTTTGTGAAGTGATTTTATCAGTATTGAGCGATAAGGTGGTGCTGAAATACTTTTTGCTTTCGTCATAATTGCCCGCATAAGCAGCTAAAACTCCTTTATAGTAAGAGGAAAGTTGATTGTCTTCACTGACGGTATTGATTATATCTTTTGCTTCGGATATTTTTCGATTTCCGATGAGCGCACGTGTCAAATACACTTTGAGTTCTGTGTCTTGTGGCTTCAACGCTAAAGCTTTTTCGAAACTTACCGTTGCGCGCAAGTAATCTTTCGTTCGTAAGTAAATTCTTCCCATTTCACGAAGCGGATCGATGGTATTCGGGTCTATTTCTACTGCTATTTCATAAGCTTTTAGAGCTTGTGAATGATTCCCATTTTTTTCATACAAGTTTCCTTTTAGCATTTGTTCTTCATAATTTTTTCCTCGTACTACTTTTGAAGTGGGTGTCGTTGTTGTATCCGAAACTTCATTTTGACTCCTTTCACTTTGACTTTGCGTGACGTTTTTTTCTTTCGGAGTGAAGGGAGGAAGATCGAGAATATAAAGACCCATCAACATCACTCCTGTGGTAATAATAAAAGCTATAAAACCGAAAATTTTCTTCATAATATTAGAGCAGTGAAGTGAAGCGGACATTGCTGGCATGGCAAATGGCAATGCCTAAAGCGTCAGCAGCATCGTCTGGCGACGGAATTTCATTCATTTTTAAAACCATTTGAACCATTTTTTGCATTTGTTTCTTATCGGCTTTTCCATAGCCGCAGACAGCCTCTTTAATATGTTGTGGCTTATACTCATTCAATGCGTATCCGTCTTTTGACACTCTTTCGATGATAGCCCCGCGCGCATGAGCGACATGCATGGCAGTTTTTACGTTTTTGCTGAAAAAAAGCTCTTCAATCGCCACGGCATTCGGTTTCCATGATTGCAGGATGTCACCCAAATCTGAAGTTATTTGATTTAAACGTACTGCCAGGGAGTCGCTGGGGTGGGTGATGATGCATCCATAATCCAAAAGTTTCATTTCATTTTCAACCCATTCGATCACGCCGAAACCCGTTGTCGCTGTGCCAGGGTCTATGCCGAGAATGATCATCTCTGTAAAAAATAAAAAGCCCTTTTATTGTATAAGAGCTTGGGTGAAAAGTCTAAGATCTTTATATACTCATTGTTTTAATGAATTTTTCTTTTTCTGCCGTTTGCCATACGACCACTATTTTGTCGTTTTTTTTCACTAATCGTAACTTGAGCAATAGTTTTTTTACTTCTTCGTACTTTTTTATATTTTTAATGATTGTATTTTGTATACCCCACACAAGCTGGAGTTTATTTTTTAGATCTGACGTACTTGTTATAGCGATAATTGGAGTAAAAAGCCTATGTCTTGCTATGTTCATGGCGGTAAATCCTGTCTTCGTTACAGCAACTATACGTTTGGCACCGATAGTATGGGCCAAATCCGCCGCTTCTTTGCAAATGGCTTCCGCTGAAGATATTTTATTTTTATATTCGCGCACGGTTAATTCTGGATGCTTCTTCATTTCCTGCTCAGTTACATGGGCTACTTTTGCCAGTGTTTCAGTGGCTTCGACAGGATATTTTCCCACAGCAGATTCATTGGAAAGCATTACAGCATCCGTATGGTCAAAAACTGCATTGGCGACGTCACTTACTTCCGCCCTGGTTGCTCGATGATTTTCGATCATAGATTGAAGCATTTCCGTTGCGGTGATGACGGGTTTCCCATACCGATTGGCCACATGAATTATTTTTTTTTGGATAATCGGAACTTTTTCCGGTGGAATTTCGCATCCTAAATCTCCACGTGCTACCATTACAGCGTCGCTTGCTTTAATGATTTCTTCAAGATGTTCGAGGGCTTCATGTCTTTCTATTTTCGCGATAATGTGAACTTTCCCTTTTAGCTTCCTTATTTTTTTTCTCAGTTCTTCAATATTCTCGGCGTTACGAACAAAGGATAGTGCCACAAAATCCACTCCCTCATGAATGCCGAATACCAGATCTCTTAGATCTTTGGATGTGAGTGGGTGAGCGCTTATGGAACCAGTCGGGACATTTATCCCTTTGTGTGTTTTTACTACTCCTCCCACGAGGACCCGTACGGTAATATTTTTCCCGTTTGTTTTTATAACTGATACTTCGATTTGCCCGTCGTCTATGAGAATTATGTCATTTTTTCTTACATCGCAGGGGAGATTTTTATATTGGACTGGAATGATATTCTTCGTTCCAATGACATTTTTTGTTGTAAGGATAATGGTAGCATTTGTTTTCAATTCGATTCCTTCTTCCGGCATTTTTCCAATTCGAATTTTGGGTCCTTGAAGATCCTGCATGATAGCTACTGCTTCCCCGGTTTCCAGGGATGCAGCTTTGATGTTTTGTATCGTCTTTTTGAATTCTTCATAGGTTCCATGCGAAAAATTGAGTCGTGCCACATTCATTCCGGCATGAATCATCCTTTTTAATATCTTTTTATCGTGTGAGGCAGGGCCAATCGTACAAACAATTTTTGTGTTTTTTTCAATCATCTTTCTATTATAGCCTTTTTAGGGCTTTTATTAAAGATGCTATTTTACCGTCACACTTTTTGCCAGATTCCGCGGCATGTCGGGATTATTTTGCCGTAGCAGGGCGAGATGATAGGCCAATAATTGGATAGGAATGATATTAATGATAGCCGAAGCATGGCCGCAGTCAGGCACTTTTATCCATTCATCAAAAACCTCTTCATTTTCCGGTGATATCCCAATGATGTATCCACCACGTGCTTTTATTTCCTGGGCATTGTTCAAAATGTCCGTTTTTGTCTCATCATTGGCGACTAAAACGATACAAGGTGTTCCTTTACTTATTAACGCTATTGGTCCATGTTTGAGTTCCCCCCCCGCAAAGCCTTCCGCATGAATATAGGAAACTTCCTGCAATTTAATGGCTGCTTCAAGGGCCATCGGGTAGTTGATAGCTTTTCCGATGACATACATGCTTTCCACTCCCATGATTTTTTCCGCTAATTTTTGAATTCTTTCTTCGTATCGAGGATTAAGCATGTCATTTATTTTTCCGGCTGTTTCTATGAGTAGTCTTTTTCCTTCCACTATTTTTTCTACGCAGGCATAAGCTAAAAGAGTTAAAATCGCTAGTTGGGAAGTGGTGGCTTTTGTTGAGGCGACAGCTTTTTCAGGTCCTGCTTTTATATGGATGCTATAATCCGATTCCCGGTCCATAGTAGAGCCTTCGACATTGACGATGGAAAGCACTTTGGTTTTCTTCTTTTTTGCAACGCTAATGGCTTCCAGAGTATCAGCGGTTTCACCGCTTTGAGATACGGCAATGACGAGGCTTTTTTCTTTAAGGAAATCTTCGTAGCTTGGAAATTCCGAGCCAATGACGACATTCACATGTCGTTTGGCTATTTTGGAAAAAAGATATGATGCAGCAAGGCATACTTTCCCGGCAGTTCCACATCCGATCAAGAAGGTACCATAGGCGTTTTTAATAGCTTCCGCAAGTTGCTGGATTTCAGAGTCTTCCTGGTTTATGGCTCGATAAATACTCTCTTTTTGTTCCATGATTTCTTTAATCATGAAATGCGGGTAGTCGCCTTTTTCCGCACTTTCAGGGGTAAGATTTATTTCGATAAGCCGTTTCGTTAATTTTTCTCCTGTTTCAACGGAATAAAATTCGGCTTTATCGCTTATTACTACCATCTCATTATCGTCGAGATAATTAACCTTTCGGGTGTACTCCAGGAAAGCCGGAATATCCGAAGCTATGAAGAGTTCGTCTTCTCCGATTCCTACAATGAGAGGAGGCCCTTTTCTGACGGCGATTATTTTGGATTCGTTATGTTTAAACGCTATGATGGCAAATCTTCCCTTTAATTTTTTGAAGGTTTCACGTGATGCCGTTTCAAAATCATTTATTTTGCACGATTCTTCAATTAAATGGGCGATAACTTCACTGTCTGTTTCGGAAGAAAAAACATGTCCTTTGGTGATAAGATCAGTTTTTAACTCTTTATAGTTTTCTATGATTCCGTTATGGGTAATGGCAATCTGAGAAGCTTCATCCGTATGGGGATGGGCATTTTGTTTTGTTACTCCACCATGGGTAGCCCACCTTGAATGACCGATAGCCATGGTGGCTACTGGCAGGTTTTCTCCTTTGAATCCTCCAATTTTTCCTACTTCTCGCATAATCCCTAATTTTTCTTCTTGATCGTATGCGATACCCCACGAGTCGTATCCACGGTATTCAAGCTTTTTTAGACCTTTGACGACAATTTCCGGAGCGTTTTTTTTCAATCCACTATAAGCGAAGATCCCACACATGCTAAATATATTAAAGGAGTAGGTTTTTATTTCTGAATGCTCATGAGATCCATCGAATGAGGATTATGG
>CAYSYL010000027.1:6558-15342 GCA_964435355.1 uncultured Candidatus Peribacteria bacterium
CTGAGAATTTGACCAAATAAACACATTCAAAATAAATAAAATCAGAAGGATTTAATTACACAAAGATCATGAGATACATCGAATGAGGATTATTGATAATATGGGAACTAACCAAGGTGGCAAGAGTGTCTTTTTTTTGTTCCGAAATTTCCCAGAGGACACCTTTTATAACTTTGGCGACCACTCCTTTCTTACAAAATTTTTCAATTTTTTGTTGTACGCTTTCACTTTCATACTTATCTATACTAGTAACGAGCAGTTGATGAGGGGGAGTTTTTTTGTCTCCTTTTTCAACAAGACCAACGTTTTTTTCGTAATTCCAGGTTTTATTATCCATCTCCACCATCACTGTTTCTTTGTTGAGATTTATGAACTCTCCGCTTTCGATGATTTGCTTTGCCAGGTTTTTTTTATCTGCCGATGAATCGGCGTAAACACCATAATACCGCTTTCGGCATAATTTCAGCTCCTTAAATCCTTTTTTCCTTAAAGTGCTTTCAATAGTTTTTTCTTCGTTATCGGTTATTATGAGTCGAACGGTTATGGCTATGTCTGGCTTTTTCGCTAAAATTTTTATTTTTTCAGGGAGGGAAGGGGATTTCCCAGCTGTTTTTTTGATAACAGGTATTTTTTTTCTTTTGTGTAAAAAAGCAGCTAAAGAATCGAATATGGGTTGTCCTACCAGGGTTCTTTCCGGATGTGGCATGAGAGCAAGAACATTTCCTTCTTTATTACATACTCCCGCTAAATTATAGATGGCATTGTTCGTATTTATTGGGAAGCCGTCAGTTATGTTGCCTTTACGGTCGCAGTATTGAAAAAGCACCTGCTTGTTTTCCAAAAGGTCTCTAAGGGTATTTTTGTCTTTGCAGGTAAAACGGCCTTCCCCGTGAGCCACCGGTATTCGCATTATTACTTTGTTGCTAAAACCATTGTAGGGACTTCGGAAAGCAGGAGCATTACTTCTGATATAAATCCAGTCATTGTAATAACCGATTCCCACCAGCTTTCCTTCTTTCGTAACTCGCTCATTCCATGCCAGTGCCATTTTAAGCCCATTTGTAAGATCAGGAATTAATCCGCTTTCCACCAGTATTTGGGCTCCGTTACATACCCCCAATACCGGTTTCCCTTTTAACGCTTCGTTTTTAATATCTTTCATGATGGGATCTTGGGCGGCAATAACCCCAGATCTTCCTCTGTCTTCATATGAAAAACCGCCCGGAATTATTATGGCGTCATACGTTTTTAAATTTTTGCTCGCATCATTCCATCGGATCAATTCCGGCGTCATTTTTGCCCGGCGACATGCCTGGATCATTTCTAGTTCACAGTTGGTGCCAGGAAATAAAATAACAGCAACTTTACTCATAAGTTAACGATACAGTCTTTTATTTTTTTGGGAGCGAGGGTTATGTTTTTTACCTTTTCTGGCATTATTAATATCATATCTTCAATACGTACGCCAAAAGAATTTTCCAAATAAATTCCTGGTTCAACGGTTACGACCGTGTTAACTGGTAGATTACTATCGTAGCCTTGAGAGAGGTACGGCGCTTCATGTACTTCCAATCCTATTCCATGTCCTAGGCTGTGGCCAAATGTTTCTCCGTATCCCGCTTCTGAAATTATATTTCTAGAAATGGTGTCTATTTCGGCTCCTTTCATTCCAGGCTTTATATTCTTAATAGCTGTTTCCTGAGCTTCTAACACTTTGTTGTAAATTTTTTCGACATATGGCGTAGGGGGTTTAGTGAATACCATTCTGGTCATATCTGAGCAATATCCTTTGTATTGCATTCCCATATCGATCAAAATTATGTCACCCTTTTTCAATTTTCTGTTCGTGTTTTGATGGTGGGGGCTGGCGCTATTGGATCCAAAACCGACGATAGGGGGAAAGGAGATCGTGTCGGCTCCACATTCATGACCGAGGCGTTCTATTTCCCAAGCTATCTGTTGTTCAGTTTTTCCAACTTGTAAATGTTTTTTTACTTCTTCCAAAACTTTTTCTGTTATTCTTTGGGCTTTGGTTATGAGTTTTATTTCTTCTCTCGTTTTTACCATCCGAAATTTTTCAGCGGTTGATTGGCAGCCTTTCAACATTTTTGGAAAAATTTTCCTTAAACTTTTGAAACGGGCCATCGAAATATTTTTTTCTTCGTAATACACCCGAGTTATTTTGTTGCTCGTTACAAGATCAAGCAGGCTTGTTCCGAGCGACTTTTGTACATTGATGAGGGTTATATTTTTAGGCAATACTTTTTTCGCTACGAGAAGATATCGGAAATCGGTCAGGAGCCACGCTTTTTTTTGAGTAATCAAAAGTTGCCCGTTGCTTCCGGTAAAGCCCGAAAAATAGTGAATATTATGAAAATCTGTTATGAAGAATGCCTCACCGTTTTTGATACTTTTTTGAAAGAGAGAGAGGTTCACATGAAAATGTTATCAAATATTCCGTAAAAAATAGGTGACCAGTTCTTCTACTTGTGTAATCTCCTCAGGAGCGTTTTTTAATACACGGTTTATTTCGAATCTTTGATATCCAAGTCCCATCAGTGCTTTTACGGTGTCTTCATTGAGGGTTGGTTCTATGGTTGCATGTTTTCGTGGCAATTCGGTGAGGGTAAGTTTATTTTTCAATTCCAGGATAATACGTTCAGCTGTTTTTTTCCCGATACCTGGAATTTGGGAAAGTGCTGCTATGTTTTGAGTCACTATGGCATTTTTTATTTTATTTTGGTCATGTGACAGGAGTTCCAATCCAAGTTTCGGACCAATCCCATTCACATTTATCAGTGTTTCAAAGAATTCGAGAGCTTGAATGTTTTCGAATCCGTAGAGACTGATTTCATCTTCACGGACTTTGGTATATACGAAAAGTTCTATTGGTTGATTTTCTTCCAGTTTTTCCCATAAAGGGGTAGTTACGTGAGTGCGATAGCCAATTGATCCGGTATTCACGATGATAGTTTTTTCTAATTTTTTGAGAACGGTTCCTTTGAGATAGGCAATCATTGTAACAAATTTAGCGACGTCAGTTTTTATTGTATAGAGTTTTTGAAGTTTTGCACTATTTGATGGAGGAAAGCAATATTATGATAGGACATCAGATGTAATCCCAGCATCTCTTTTTCTATTATGAGATGGCGAATATAACCCCGCGTGTAGTTTTGACAAACATAGCAGCCACATTTTTCATCGATCGGTTTTTTACTTAGCTGGTTTTCTTTGTTGGTAATATGAATTGTCCCATTATGGGTGAACGCACTTCCATGCCGTCCCAGTCTGGTCGGCATGACACAATCGAACATATCGATACCGCGTTTCATGGCTTCCTTAATATCTTCTGGTGTTCCAACTCCCATGATATAGCGCGGTTTGTTTTCCGGTAAAAAGGGGAGTATGGCATCTGCCATTTCCCATGTTTTTTCCCGTGGCTCCCCAATGGCAAGGCCCCCAATGGCGAGGCCCGGCAAGTCCAGGTCTGTCATGAATTTTGCTGATTCAATGCGTAAATCTTTGAACATTCCTCCCTGAATAATCGGGAAAAGTGCCTGTTTTTTCTTCTCTTTTTTTGAAAGTCGCAGGTGTTCCTTTTTGCATTTGATTACCCATTCATGAGTTCTTTTCATAGCCTGTTGGGTATATTTTTTGTCACAGCCATAAGGTGCGCATTCATCGAAAGCCATAATAATGTCTGCCCCGAGGTCGTGTTCGATTTCCATAACTTTTTCTGGTGTGAAAAAGTGCTTGCTCCCATCCAAGATGGATCGAAACTCCACTCCTTTTTCAGTAATTTTCACAAGATTCTTCTGGGGAGTAACACTTTTTGGCATTCGGGTTCTGAGTGAAAAATCTCCCCCCAAAGAAAAAACCTGAAATCCACCGGAATCCGTTAAAATAGGCTTATCCCACTTCATGAACTCATGGAGTCCTCCCATTTTTTTAATAACTTTGTGACCTGGTCTCAGATAAAGGTGATAGGTGTTCGCGAGAATAATTTGTGATCCGGCATTTTTTAAATCTTCCGGCTTCATGGTTTTAACAGCCGCATGCGTTCCGACGGGCATAAAAACCGGGGTTTCGATCACTCCGTGGGGAGTTGTGAATTGACCGATTCGTCCCTTTGTTTTTTTATCCTTTTTTATGACCGTGAACTCGAACATGTGCTTTTGCTTAGAAGTTTTTTTTGTTAGTATACCATCGCTTTTTAAACTCAAAAATAAAAAGCTGTTACTATTTTTTAATAAACTTTATGTTTAAAAAAATTGCTGTATCACTTTTAGCTATTGTCGGCCTTTTTGCCTTGGCGGCATGTTCCGACAGCACTTCCGGTCCGACGACTTCTCCGAACTCAACGACTCCCGTGGCTGAAACTCCTAAGGACCTGAAAGAGGTTAAGATTGGCGTTATAGCTCCTATGAGTGGAGATGCGGCTTCATATGGTACACAGATAAAAGGGGTTTTGGATTATAATTTGGAAGATGTCAACAAAGATATGGCCAAAGTTGGTTATAAATTTACCCTTGTCTATGAAGATGGAAAGTGTGATGGCGCAAGTGCTGTGACAGCTTTTCAAAAGTTGACGGATGTTGATGGTGTTAAATTTATAATGGGAGGACTCTGTTCTTCTGAAACCCTTGCTATGGCGCCTCTTTTGGCGGATAAAGGAGTTTTGGAAATAACTCCTTGGTCTTCTAATCCTGAAATCGAGGGTAAAAGTCCAAACCTTTTTTCACTTTCCTATAGTGACGATTTAGTCGGAAACGGAATTGCTGATGAACTGGGGAAATATAAGAAAGTAGCTTTGCTTACGGAACAAAGTGATTTCACGCAAGGGTTAAAAAAAGTAGTGGAAAAAACCTTGAAAGAGAAATATCCTTCCGTCGAAATAGTTGCCAATGAAGAGTTTCCGAAAGGTACTACAGATTTTCGTAATGTGCTGGATAAGTTGAAAGCTTCCGGAGCCGAAGTTGTTTTATTGAATCCTAATATCGGAGTGACGGCTGAAACTTTTGTAAAACAGTTGGCTGAAATCAAGGATTGGAAAGTTCCGTTTGTTTCTCATATAGCATATTTGGCAGATAAAGTTCTAGCTATAGCCCCTACAACTGTTGAAGGGATGGTAGTTATTGATGCTCCGA
This sequence comes from uncultured Candidatus Peribacteria bacterium, assembly GCA_964435355.1. Taxonomy (GTDB): domain Bacteria; phylum Patescibacteriota; class Gracilibacteria; order UBA1369; family UBA1369; genus CAYSYL01. The sequence goes on from CAYSYL010000027.1 coordinate 11,706, forward strand.
CCCTTACTGAACCGGCATTTACGGAGTATAAAGATAAAATTGTGGCTGCCCATGGATCTCTTGATGGATTGGGAACTTTTTATACTGCCACTTCAATGGATGCCCTTAATATCCTCACGCATTTAATTGCTGATAATAATGAAGAGGTTTCAAAGGTGCGCGATTCTTTAGCAACTCAAACCTTTCAGGGTTGGCTTGGTAACAAAATGACCTTTAGCGGGAAATCCTTTATACAGGGTGTTAGCGTAGCTCGTTATGTGGTAAAAGATGGGAAAGCAGTCTTATCACAATAGTTTTGTGGTAACTTTTACATCGGCTCGTCTTATATCGCTAGGGCGAGCCTTCTTTTTACTTTCATGTTCTTTGCCCAGATATTATTTACAAGCTTAATAACCGGTACGCATGTTTTGCTATTGGCATCTGGACTTTATTTGATTTTTGCCATTGGGAGATCTTTTCATATAGGTCTTGGAGCCATGAGTATGGTTGGTGCGTATGCTTATTACGCCGCTTCTTATTACTTTGAATGGCCCTGGTATTTTTCCCTGTTTTTCGGTATGGGGGTTTCGGCTCTTGCGGGAGTCGCGAGCTACTTATTGCTTCAAAAGTTCGTTTTTCGTTCACAAAGGTTTTTATTGCTCGCAACGAGTACTGCTTTTGGAGTGTGCCTTGAATCGTTACTGGGGATTATTTTTGGCTCTGAAGGAAGATTTTTAATTGATGGTATCTTGAGTACCTATGACTTTTTTGGCTTACGGATAACTCAGGTAGGTTTGCTCACTTTGATTTTCGGTTTTGTTTTGGCGCTACTATCTTATATTTTTCTTTATCTCTTGCCGTATGGGAGGGTTATTCGATCCCTTGCTCAACACCGGGAGTGCGCCTCTCTCGTGGGAGTGAAGGAAAAGTGGGTGTCCTTATTTCTTTTTATATTTACGGCTGTTTTAGCCGGGATTGTCGGTATTTTGACGGGCATGAATAATGCTGTCACCCCTATTTCTGGGCTTTATCCTATTGCCATGGCTTTCATGGCACTTCTCGTGGGTGGACTTTCGGATTTTAAAGGAGTAGTGGTCGGATCCTATGTTTTAGTCTTAATTCCTGAAGTGATCGTCGCATCCAGTTATAGCGGGGTGAGTTTTTCCGGTTCCTGGAAACTTGTTTTTGTTTTTTTACTTTCTTTGTTTATTTTACTGCTGCGTCCGAATGGTATTTTTAGCTCTGTTATAAGAAAAAATTAATGAAGGAACTCTTTATAAATTTTTGGCGAAAAGTTCCCTATGGCGGGTATTTTTTAACGGTTATTGCCAATTTTACGGAAAAACTTTTAGCCGGTATTTCTATTCACCTTGTGCTTTCAGTTTCGGGAATAGTTTTCTTGGGGCTTCCGACTGTGGTTAAAGTTGCAGATTATGCCTTAGCTATTAGTGAGAGATCCGGCATTATTCCTGAATTAGCCTGGATCATAGCTGTTTTTGTTGCTGTTTTGACGAGTTTTTTCTTTGCCTTATTGTTTGTTAGGGTTTCCAGCTATAGTTTTGAAGTTTTGGGGCTGGGGAGCTTGCTGGCTATTGAGGCATTGGCGAAATCATTGGATTGGCTTACGAATGGTACTCTTGGAATTTCAGGGATTCAGCGGCCGGCTTTTTTGCAAGATATGTCGGTTTTGATTGCCTTTTTTACCCTTGTTGCTTTTGTATTGCTTTTGGGGGAGTATTTTCTGCTGCAGACTCCTTTTGGTCGTACTCTTCGGGCTTACCGGGAGGATCCCCTCGTCCTTGATAATTTGGGATGCAATAGTCAGCGAGCGGCTCAAAAAGCTATTCTTTTATCCGGGTTTGTCGTTTCTGTCTCGGGTATATTTTTCGTATGGAGAGTACAGTTTCTAGATCCATCAGGGCTTTTCCCCTTTTTGATTGAGATTCTTACGTTGGCGACGATTGCTTTAAAACCGCGGGTGAGGATGATTGCTTTTGCTGCTTTTTTTAGCACTTTGGTGCCGGAAATACTTCGATTTTTACAAATCCCGGGTAGTATTTTAGGGTATGTTCGAATTTTGCTTTTTTCTTTACTTTTGATCATACTCTTGTAGAAACTTTCTTCGGGTTTTACTTCTTCAAGTCGTGTCATTTAACTGTATGCTCACTCTTGAAAATATCGTCGTGAAATTTGATAAAACGCTTGTGTTGCATGATGTTTCTTTGAAGGTGAAACCTCGTGAAATCGTGGGAATTATCGGTCCGAATGGTTGTGGAAAAACGACTTTATTGAATGCGATTAGTGGATTTACCCCAGTCACTTCCGGCTCAATTCTTTTTGTGGATGAAGATATAACGGAGTGGCCTGCCTATAAGCGGGCTCAAGCTGGCATTGGCCGGAGCTTTCAAACGGCAGGAATTTTTAAGGAAATGACCGTAGAAGAAAATCTCATGATTGCCCTTGAACACGCTAAAAAATATCCATGGTGGTGGAGATTTAGCAAAGAGTATCGGAGAGCCTCCAATAAAATTATTGACGATATATTGAGGAGTGTTGACCTTCACGCCCATAAATACTCGATGGCTGGTGTTCTTTCAGGCGGGCAGTTACGACTCCTTGAGTTGATGCGACTTAAAATGAGCGGTGGAAAATTGCTCCTCATCGACGAACCGACAGCTGGTGTTTCACCGGTTATGCGTAAAACCCTGGCGAAAAACATACGAGAACTTGCCAAAGAAGAGGATAGGAGCATTGTTATTGTTGAACACGATTTGAAATTTTTATTTGACCTGGTGGACCGTGTTATCGTTTTGGTAGAAGGACAAAAATATCTTGAAGGTAAGCCGGTTGAGGTTCAAAAAGATAAAAGGCTTCAAGAGGTATACTTTGGCTCTTGAAGCCTTTTAATATTATTGAGGAGTAAGAAAGAAAATATTCTTTATTTCTTCTTAGTGGTTTTCTTTGCCGCTGGTTTCTTGGCTTCCGTATTTTTAACTTTCTCTTCGCTCTTCGTTGAGTTTTCCTCTTTTCTTTCAGATGGATCCATAAGCCGATCTAACTCATCATCGACTTTTTTTACTTTCTTCTCTTTTAATGACTGACTTTTCTTAACTTTTGCCAAGAATTTATCGACACGGCCGGCCGTATCTACCAATTTTTGCTGGCCGGTATAAAATGGATGACAAGCGGAACATATTTCAGTTTTAAGCTCTTTTTTTGTCGAGCCGGCTACAAAGCTATGGCCGCATGAACAGGTGATGATGACACTTTCGTTGTAGTTTGGATGAATATTGGCTTTCATTGTTTGGTATAAATTAAGCGGGAGTACTATAGTAGAGTTTAATCTTTTACACAAGAGCTTCTTGTTTTTCTTCCTCGCCTTGTGCCGAAGTTTCAGTGGCAGATCCATCGTCTTCAATAACGGAAGTTGAAGCGACGAGGTCGCCTTTATTGAGGCGCATGAGAGTTACTCCCTGGGTTGCGCGGCCTTGCGATGGAATGGTTTTGAGATTCATACGTATGACCTGCCCTTGTTTTGACACGAGGATGATATCTCCTTTACTTTCGTCAGTAAGAATTTTGGCGCCAACGATTTTACCTGTTTTCTCCGTAACATTTGCGGCTTTTACTCCTGATCCGCCTCGGGTCTGTTCACGAT
>CAYSYL010000028.1:0-5594 GCA_964435355.1 uncultured Candidatus Peribacteria bacterium
TGTTTTGATTCGGGATCGCGCAAAAAAAAATGGGACTTAAGATTAATGAGTATGGGGTTTTCACCCTGAAAGAAAAAAAAGGCGAAATCGAAGAAATTTTTCTCTGCGGCACAACTGAGGAAGAGGTTTTTAAAAGCGTCGGGTTGCCTTTTATTCCACCAGAACTGCGAGAAAATCGTGGTGAAGTTGAAGCGGCTGAAAAAAATCAATTGCCGACGCTCGTGCAATTGAAAGATTTGCGGGGTGATTTACATGTTCATAGTAAATGGAGTGACGGATCGAATGACATCGAAGAAATTGCGCGAGCCTATCGCGATGCGGGATTTGAATATATTGCTTTGACGGACCATTCCCCGGCCGTCTCGGTGGCCCACGGATTAACGCCAGAACGTTTTTATTTACAGTGGGGTGAAATTGATGAAATTAATGAAGAATTGGAAAAGGAAGCTCAATCGGGAAAAGCTCCTCCTTTTAAAATTCTAAAGGGAGTGGAATGTGATATTTTAGCCGATGGAAGTATGGATTTGCCTGACGAAGTTTTAAAAAAGATGGATGTGGTCGTCGCTTCGGTCCACTCACGTTTTAATCTTAGCGAACAAGAGCAGACGAAAAGAATAATGAAAGGTTTGAAAAATCCCTATGTCACTATTTTGGGTCATCCGAGCGGGCGACTTATAAATGAGAGGGAGCCCTACAGTGTTAATATGGCCACCGTTATTCAAACGGCTATTGAACTAGGCGTTATTATAGAAATTAACAGTCAACCCGCACGACTCGATCTTTTCGATTATTTTTGCAAATTGGCGCAGGAAAAAGGCGCTTTATTTTCGATCGATTCGGATTCTCACCATTTTAACCAACGGCAGAACTTGTTCTTTGGCATTGGAGTCGCTCAGAGAGGATGGGTTCAGAAAAAAAATGTTGTGAACTCCTTGCCTCTCAACGATCTGCTTGCCATAATTTCAAAACGTCGGCATTTTTTATCTTAACGTATACTTTGCACGATGAAAAATCTTTCTAAAATTTTACGCCCTATGGCTTTTCTTTGTTTTTTATTCGTTCTGTTTATTGCTGCCATAAATTTGTATGTTTATTTTTCAGCCAAACCCTACATCATTGTTTCCCTGAAGGATGTTCCGCATCAAAAAGTGGCGTTATTATTGGGGGCTAAAGTGTATGATAACGGGAAATTAAGTGACGTATTATTGGATCGGGCACAAACGGCGGTGAATCTTTATAAAAATCGAGCGGTGAAGAAAATTCTTGTGAGCGGCGATCATGGTCAAACGAAATACGATGAAGTTAATGCTCTTAAAAAATTTCTTATAGATAATGAGGTACCACCTGAGGATATTTTTTTGGATCATGCCGGATTTGATACGTATGACAGTCTTTATCGGGCAAAAAATATTTTTGGTATGAAAGAAATGATTATCATAACTCAAAATTTTCATTTACCACGCGCCATTTTTATGGCTCGATCTCTTGGAATTGAGGCTTATGGTTTTCCCGCGGATAGACGAAAATATGTATCAGTTTACTGGAATTATTTGCGTGAAATGGTGGCGAACATCAAAGCCGTATCTGATATCGTTACGGGAGCGAAATCTACTTTCTCGGGAGAGAAAATTGATGTAACAGGTGATGGAAGAGTGACCTGGGATTAAAACATACCTTGAACCGTGGCGATGTCTTTACGATGAGCATCTTTTTCTTTTTCAGGTGTTTCCAAAATGAGTGGAATATTTTTTTCTACGGCTATTTTTGCGATCGTTTTTAAACCCTGGTAACCAATGAGTCCTTTTCCTATATTATCATGTCGGTCGACCCGACTTCCGAGTTCTTTTTTGGAATCATTAAAATGAAAACAGGAAAGTGTTGGAAGTCCAATGTATTCATCGTATTCTTGGAGCATTTTTTTTGCTCCCGATTCGGTAGAAATATCGTAACCGGCTGCCCAAATATGGGCCGTATCGAGACAAGATTTTATCCTCGGACTGAAACCTTCTAAGCCCTTCCAAACCACGGAGAGTTCGTCTAATCTGAAACCGATTTCCGTTCCCTGACCCGCCGTATTTTCTAAAATATAATCGAGTTGATCTCCGGTAGGAGTTTTTATTTTTTCCGTCGATTCTATTATTTTTTTTGCGTTTTCAATAACATTTTGGATGGCTTGGGATCGATCTCCTTCCAATGATTTTCCTATGTGGATAACGACTCCTTTCCCACCCAGAATGGCCAATCGCTGAAAATCGAGAAGGAGATCTTCTTTGGCCCACGATACCTCACTCAGGGGTTTTCCGAAATTGAGGAGGTATGAGCTATGTGCAATAACATAGGTGATCTTATTTTCTAAACATAGCTTTCGGAACTCTTCAGCACTTTCTTGTTCTATTGGCTTTACCAGTCGGCTTCGAGGGGATTTGGTAAAAATCTGCATAGCATTGCAGCCCATTTCTTTGGCCGTTTTGAGAGCTGCCGCCGAAAATCCCTGAGCAATGGACATATGGGTACCGAGAATCATTCGAGTAAAATTACTGACTATTGCTTTTATGATTTATGTTTTATAATTACGGCCCACTAATTTTTAATTTTACATTATTATGGCTTTAGAGCAATTGCCACACGATTCACAGGAAATCGTTTCAGATTTTCAAGTTGGTAGTAATAATAAAAAGGAGGTTCCCCCCAAGAAAGTTATCGGAAGCAGAATATGCGCAACTTGTGATGAAACTAACATCATCCTCAAAGGGATTACAACAAGTGCTTGCAAATTTAGGTGTTTCCTTACAGTAAATAGCTGGAAGTTATTTTACCATCTTAAGCTTTTCCTTTAAAATTAATAATTACTGGAGAGAAAAGATTGTCTAAAATATTAAAACCTGCGTCCCTAGGACTCATATCGTGTTGTAATTCCGACACAGACAGCGACTAATTTTCCATTACCTAAAATTAACTACTGTTCAACTCTCCTTGGCTTCAAGATTTAGTTATTGAATATGACGGTAAAGTGATTTTGTTTCCAGCAGATTTTCTTGAAAAACTTCTTCGAGGATTTTTCCAATATTAATACTTCTATGATGGATGAGTTCATAAACTACTGAGTTTTCTCCTGTTTTTTCGGAATCATAGGGACGCCATACATATCATGCTGAACACCCTGGCATTGTAATTGTTTACGTTCACTCTCATCCATTGCTCTTGTAATAACTATTTTTGTTCTATCCATATCCACCAGGCAATTAAAACCATGGTCTCCCAGCATTTCTTCTGACATATATATAATTATTAAAAATTACGGGATATTATCCCAAAACTCTTTTCTCCATTTGTCAACGAGAAGAGGCGGTTATGAATTCTCATGGAGAAAAGGGACGTGTAAAATTTTGGCATGAAAGTTGCTCTTATTCATGATTTTTTGGTGAAAATGGGGGGTGCCGAACGCGTATTGAAGTGTTTTTCTGAATTGTACCCTGATGCTCCTATCTATACTCTTTTATATGATGAGAGAGTCTGCGGTAAAGTTTTTCCTGCCAGTCGCGTCCGGCCTTCATTTTTACAAAAATTTCCAGCCTTTTTGCGAAAAAGACAAAAATACCTTTTCCCTTTGATGCCACGGGCTATTGAAAACTTTGATCTTGCTGAGTTCGACCTTATTATCAGTTCCAGCAATGCTTTTGCCCATGGAGTTTTAACCTCTGCCGCTTCCACTCATATATCCTACTGCCATTCTCCCATGCGTTATGCCTGGGATTACACCCATGAATATCTTAAAGAGCAGGGTGTCAACGGACTCCGTCGTTTCTTAGCTTCGCGCATGCTCCACTCGGTACGGATGTGGGATTTTTTAGCATCGGATCGGGTTGATCATTATCTTGCCAATTCTCACCACGTTCAGCAGAGAATTCGCAAGTATTATCATCGCGATTCTGCCGTTCTTTATCCGCCGGTCGATGTGCACCGATTTACCCCCCAGGCTGAACATGATGAATTTTTTCTGATTGTAGCCGCTTTGACTCCCTTTAAAAAAATTGATCTTGCCGTACAACTTTTTAATAAAATCGGGAAAAAACTGGTCGTTATTGGAAGCGGCCCACAGGAAAGTTATTTACGAAGTATTGCCTCTTCAAATGTTGAAATCTTGGGATATCAGGATGATAAAACGGTACAAAAGTATATGGAACGATGCCGGGCATTTATTATAGTGAATGAGGAGGATTTTGGCATTGCTCCGGTTGAAGCGATGGCGTGCGGGAAACCGGTTCTTGCCTATGCCAAAGGAGGAGTTTTAGAAACGGTCACCTCCGGAGTCAGTGGAGAATTTTTTAGCCAACAAACTATCGAGAGTATGGAAGATGGGTTGGGGCGACTCCTTGTTAATTATGCTCACTATGACTCAAAGAAAATCCGGGCGGCGGTGGAAAAGTTTTCTTCGGTGCATTTCATAAAAGGTTTTAAAACTCATGTATCAAAGCATTACGTAGCACCGCATTGATTCTGTTTTCTAATAACAGGTTTTACTTGATTATAAAGGCTTATTTTGCTAAAACTTTCATGTCTTTTAATCATTTATTGTATGTCTTTTTTAGATAAAGTAAAAACCATGTTTAATATCGGTGGAATTGAAGTGATATTTGACCATGATACGGCTGTTGAAAAGCATAAGGGAGAAATGAAAGGAAAAATCACTCTGGAAGCGAAGGGCGATCGGAAGGTAAGAAAAGTAAATATACGCCTTGACCAGCATATTAAAAAAGTTCGAAATGGGAATGAAAGTGTCGAAATCGTCACCATTGGCAGCATCGATTATGATCTTAATCTTACGATGAAAGCAGGAGAATCGAAGGTTGTTGATTTTGTTGTTTCCTTTGATCCTAAAAAAGATTTTGGTGATAAAATTGCTGAAAAAATGGGTGATATGGGTGGCGTTTTGGGAATGGTAGGAGCTATCGGCGCTACGATGCACAACATGGAAAAGACTTATACTTTGAAAGTTAAATTAGATATCGAAGGAGCGTTGTGGAAACCGGAAGAGTCGAATGGGGTCAAACTCATATAATCAAAACTCCGTACGATTATTACGCTGTCTCGTTAGAGCTTATTAATAAGCTGATGTTTTATGTCTCTTTATAGAAAATATCGACCTCAAAATTTTGAAAACCTTGTCGGCCAAGAGCATGTTCGCATTACCCTGAGCAATGCCTTAAAAGAGTCGCGGGTCAGCCACGCCTATCTTTTCACCGGACCCCGTGGGACCGGTAAAACATCGACGGCACGAATTGTTGCTAAGGCGCTCAATTGTCTTGCACTTAATGGGGCTGAATCCTGTGAAACGTGCGATATTTGTCGCGATATTAATGATGGTCGGCTGATCGATGTTATTGAAATTGATGCCGCTTCTCATCGTGGTATTGATGAAATGAGAGATCTTCGAGAAAAAATACATTTTGCCCCAACGAGAGCTAAAAACAAAGTGTATATTATCGATGAAACTCACATGCTCACCAAAGAGGCGTTTAACGCTCTTCTGAAAACTCTGGAAGAGCCGCCAAGTCATGTGTTCTTTATTCTTGCTACCACTGAAGCTCATAAAG
>CAYSYL010000028.1:5604-15239 GCA_964435355.1 uncultured Candidatus Peribacteria bacterium
GTTTCCCGCTGTCAGCGCTTCGATTTTAAACGAATCAATGATGGAACCATGATAAGCCGCTTGTCATATATAGCTCAACTTGAAGGAATAGAAGCCGACAAGAAAGCCCTTCATATCATTGTGGATCAGGCTCAAGGCGGGTTACGTGATGCCATCGGACTTTTAGAACAACTGACCGTGGATAAAAAACTGACCGCTGAACATGTTCAAAAAACGCTCGGCCTTCAAAATATTGAAAGTATGGAGCACCTTTTTGAATATATTATCGTGGGGAATATTGAAAAAGGCCTAGAGGAAATTTCAGTTCTTTATGAGTCCGGCAATGATCTTCAACAATACATCAAAAATTTTCTAGAATTTTTAAGAAAGCAACTGATTGAGAGTGTTCATGGTAAAAAAACGTTGTCGACCGACCGGCTTCTGATCTGCCTCGAATATTTCCAAACCGCGTATGAGCAAACCCGACTGGCGACTATTCCCCAACTTCCGTTAGAAATAGCGTTCATTAAATCTTGTTGTTTGCCTCAAACCACCTCGGTAGTGCCATCTGAAAGTGGAACTCCAAAAATTCACGCCGTACCCCGGCCAATGGCCGCACACGACGATTCTAAAAAAACCGTATCATCTTTAAAAAGCATAGAAAATACTCCTTCTCCAACGACTGGAGGACGAATGGATGATGCCATGACTCCTCTCCAATTAGCTCATGTTAAAACCCATTGGCCTCAAGTTTTTGAACGGGTGCATTCTCCTATTGTCAAAAAATCTATTCTTGGGGTGCAGCTTTTAAAAACGGTGGGAAATACCCTAACACTTGGATTTGATAGCAGTTTCCATATGGAAAAAGTTATGACGGCAAATAACCGAAACGAATTGGAAAAGACTCTTTCTGAACTTCTCGGAATGCTGGTTAAAATTAACGGAGAAGTCATTCCGGTAACCTCTAAAGCAGATCCTTACGCTCCACCGATTTCCAATCATCCTCCTGAAGATTTGGCCTCAACCGTTGCCGATATTTTTGAAGGAGAGATGGCGTAGGATTTTTATTTTGCCTTATTTAAATCGTTTACTTCCCATCACACATATTGGTAAACTCCTCTTCATTGAGAATTTTAATTCCCAATTTTTGCGCCTCTATAAATTTACTGCCAGGATTTTCGCCACAGACGAGGTAGTCGGTATTTTTGCTGACTGAGCTTTGGACTTTTCCTCCAAGTGATCGAATTTTCTCCTTTGCCTGGTCACGTGACATTTTTGCAAGCGAGCCGGTTACGACAAAACTCTTGCCCTGTAATAATAGAGCCACTTCGGTAGTTTGAGTGATGATTTTTACGCCGACTTTTTCTAGTTTCATGAGAAGTGCCTTGTTTTTTTCATCGTGAAACCAGGCTGTTACCTCTTTTGCCATCACTTCTCCAAATCCGTCTATTTCCTCAAGTTTTTCAGAAGTAAGACCAGTTCCTATTTGGACTAATTCAGTTAAGGTGAGAGGATCATTATGTTTTTCTGTCTCAAAATAGTGAGCAAGATCTAAGGCCGTTTCCTCACCAATATGACGAATGCCAAGAGCGAAGAGGAGTCTGGGAAGTAGCATGTGTTTACTTTTTTCTATTGAAAGAACGACATTTTCAGCCCGTTTATCTTTAAAAAGAGGGAGTGTTAAAAAATCTTCGCGGGTCAGTGTGAAAAGATCTGCCGGGTCTTCTACCAGTTGATGCTCTAATAACTGGTCAACTATTTTTTCTCCCACTCCATCCATATTGAGTACCCAGGTAAAATGAATAAATCTCTCACGATCCTGGGCAAAACAGTCGATATTTTCACAACGATGGGCTGAAGCTCCTTCTAACCTCACTACTTTTCCGCCACAGGCCGGGCAGTTTTTAGGAAAATGAAACTCTTGTTCCGTTCCAACTCTTAAATCTTTGAGGACTTGTACTACTTCCGGGATAACATCACCCGCTTTTTGAATGATAACGGTGTCACCGATTTTCACCTCTTTTCGGGCCATTTCATCTTCGTTATGAAGCGTCGCACGGGAGATGGTGGACCCGGCTACTTTTACCGGGCGGAGAATAGCTACTGGTGTCAAAATTCCAGTTCGCCCTACCTGAACATGTATATCGATAATTTGAGTGGTGGTTTGAGCTGCGGGAAATTTATAGGCAAGCGCAAAACGAGGAGCTTTTGCGGTAAATCCCATGAGGCGTTGGTGTTCCTTATTATCGACCTTTATGACGACTCCATCAATTTCGTAGGGAAGTTTCTCGCGTCGCTCCGTCCAGTTTTTTAAAAAATGAATCACATCCTCTATCGTTCCGAAATGGCGATATTCCTTGTTAACACAAAGCCCCAGCTCCTCTATTTTTTCGAGAGATTCATGCTGGGTTTTCGGAGGATGTGGAAGATTGGAGATTCCAATTTCGTAAAAAAAAGCCGATAGATTCCGTGAAGCAGCTGCCGATGGATCCAACTGGCGAACCGAACCAGCTGCTGCATTCCTGGGGTTGGCAAAAACCTCTTCCCCTTTTCGCTTTTGTTCATCGTTAATTTTTTGAAAATCGGCTTTTGAAATATAGATTTCACCTGAGACCTCTATATCAATTGGCTCATTTAAACTAAGCGGTATGCTTTCAATCGTCCGGACGGTATGGGTGATGTCCTCCCCCATTTCACCGTCACCCCGTGTAAGAGCTTTCTGCAATTCGCCGTTTTTATAGTGAAGTGTGACGTTTAAACCATCAATTTTCAATTCGCAGACGAATTGTATTTTTTCCTGGGATACCATTTTGCTGATTCGTTTAAACCATTCACGAATATCTTCTTCAGAAAAAGCGTCTTGTAAACTTTTTTTCGGAGTCAGATGCCGTATTTTTGCAAATCGCGTAGAAAGAACACTTCCTACTCTTTGCGTTGGTGAGTCGGACGTAATGAACTGGGGGTATTCCTCTTCTAAACGTCTGAGTTCCATTTTAAGAGAGTCCCGGGCCTCTTCGGAAATCTCGGATTGATCGAGCACGAAGTATTGATAATTGAGCTCTTTTATTTTTTCTTTCAATTTCTGAATGCGAAGCTTCGCAGCATTTTGATCCATGTGGATAGTTTAGAGTATTTCCGTGGCTTTGTAACATTGTTTCTCTTTTGATTTTATGGTACAATATACAGATTTAAACGTTAGCCATTTATGCAAGATTTAAGCATTTCAGGCCCATCTTCTTTTTCACCTCACGATACGACCATTTCGGATGAAACCCAGCAGATGCTCAATCAACCTCTCGTTCATGGATCAATGGAGGAAACAGATCGCCAATTTTTGGCTTTGATTATAGAAAAAATTGAAAAGAAAGAAATTCTCCTTTATCAGCCCAGCAGTCTTTTGAATCATGCGACATATGATTCTTTACCCATTGAAAAAAAAGAAAGCGTTGAACTTGATGCCTTCAATTTACTCTCAACGATTCGTGAAATTTATCGATTATGGCAGGCCAATCTTAAAGAAACTTATCAAATTGAAAATCTTGTCCATAAAATTCGTCTTACCAAAGAAAGGCTCGAGGCAAAAGGCGGAGATCTTTACATTATTTAACCTTTATTATGACTGATGGTGTGGAACAAAAAACTGAAACCTCTCCTGTCGTTACGGAAAAGCCAAAAAGTGAAACTACTTCTGCTGGAGGAAAAGATATCCTTGGTGCAGCACTCGGAACGGACATGCTGGATGAAGCCCGAAGAAAAGAGGTTGAAGCTCACTTTGACGATAAAACATTCGTAGAAAAAAAAGTTATTTTAGATCAAGCGAATAAAGCTCATGGCGCTCTGCTGGAGCGGATGAAGCAGCTTTCAAGTACAAAAGTTGAGGCAGCTAAGATTATCGAGGAGATTAACCGAAATTTGTTTCAACAAGAAATTTTATGGGATTTTGACCATGATTATGAAGATGAGAAAGGAGTGCTTCAGCCAGGATATAAAAAATTTTTTGAGCAGGAAGTGACGAGAGTTGACGTTGATTTTGAAGGAGATGATGGCCCCACCAATGAAGTTCAACTTTTAGCGTGGGAAAAATTGAGGAACTCTTTAGAATCGCAAATTCCTAAGGGAGGTGCCGGAGAAAAGGTGGTGAAACTTAAATATTTTCGAGAATATGCCAAAAACGCTATCACCGATTTCGTCGTACGGCTCCATGAAAAGGAAAATAGGACTACCGACACCATGAATAAAGAACTCCTTAGTCATATTGATGTAAAACCAGTTGAAACCTGGAAAGGAGAAGCAGGAAGACCGAATGAGGAGGAGTTGAATGAGACCATGACGGACGATTTTGCTACGCAAAAAACTCAAACACTTTCGATTTTAGGACAAATAGATGGAGTTTTGCATAATGCTCTTAGTTCGAAAAGTATTCCGGAAGAGCAAAAAACTGCTTATCTGAAACAGTTGTCCGACACCAAAAAACTTATGGAAACTAATCCGGAAGAGGCTTTAAAGAATGCTCAAAAACTTCACAATGATGTTGAAAAATCGCTAGCTAGAAAAGGAGAAGCAGTAATTGCTGCAGCAACCTCCCCGCTAACGGCTCCTTCGGCCGCTCCAACCGCTGCTCCTTCTTCCGCTGAGACAGCAGGAAAACCAAAAGATATTGTAAAAACGCCAGAAGCCTCTTCGAATGGGCCAGAACAAAAACCTTCCACTCCTCCTTCTAAAGCTGAAACCCCTACTGGAACTCCTGCTGTTTCCTCCGAAAAACCGGCAGATCCTGTCGATGCTTTTATCAATAAAAAAGTTGAAAAAAGTCCATGGATTTCCGGTTTTTTGGGGTTGATGGGAATAAAATTGGAGGATGTTTCTCTTTTTTTCAAAGGATTATTCGAAAAGGTGAAAGTTTTTTTTAGCGAGAATAAAACCATTCAAGGCCTTAAGGAAAAATTTTCTAAAGCGCTTAAAGGAAAAAATTCCAAAAAAATTGCCTCTTCGAGTTCCACCAAAGAACGCAGCCTATCGTAAAATTTGGCAATTAAAACGTCTCCTTTCCCTTCCATTGCTCTACCTCTAAAGTACGCTATAATAGACTCACCATTACTTATTCTATGGGTGACGATGATATACAAATTGGCGGGTTAAATGATAATCAATCGGTCGGTTCTAAAACTGGAGCTTCTTCCTCAAGCCAGGGGAACGTCTCGCCAAAGAGTGGCGGTCAGCAACAAAATAACGGAACCAGTTCCATAGTTCCTTCTCTTAAAGTCGCTCAACCGACCAGTGCTTTTAATTTAACGTTGGAAGAAGCTGCTGCACAGCAAGCTCAAACCATGGCAGCCCCTCCAGAAAAATTTTTGATACCAACCCAACTCAAAGAAAAGTTTCCTGATTTGATTCAATTAATCATTGAAACAGAATCCATGAATGATGAGGAGCGGCAGTATTGGTTTCAAATTCTGCCGATCATGTCGGAAGAACAGATTGCAAGACTTAAAAATATCCTGACGAATGAAAAGCAGCAACTGACAAAACTGGACAAAGAGTATGAAACTGAGCTTACAAAGCTGAATGAAAAACATATGCTCGAATGGAAAGAGTTTGAAATGAAAGAAAAGAAGAAAGCTATGACGTCAGCGGAATCAAAAGTACAAGCTCAAGAACAAGCCGAAGAAGAAGATTTATTGAAGCGGCTTTCACAGCTTTAATGTACCTTTTTATTTAGCCATTTTATTCTTGGTTCACCGGTTTAGCGAGGACCACTAATCGGTTTACATTGGTTCCAATCGGGGTGCAGGTGATAAGCGTTAAGCGATCTTCTCCGTCTTGAGTCAAGACCTCTACTTTATCCGGGCTTACCTTGTAAATATCATAAATTTTATAAAGGTAAGGTTTTTGGTTATGATAAACAATCAGATTTTCTCCGATTTTAACGTAATGAAGAGCTGCGAAAACGTCTTTAAATCTTCCAGGATCCAACGGGTAATAGGAACTATGGCCTGTAATAACGACATTTCCATGACTTCCCGGCTGCGCTGTCCCGGGGTAGTGAACGACTCCCTCCTGAAGTGCCTGCTGAATATCATTTTCCAAAGCTCCCCAATCTCTTTTTAAAAGATTTTCTTCACTTACTTTGACAATGGGAACATTTTTATTGATGTTAGGAATGATAATTCGATCATCGGGAGGGGCAATGATCATATTTATCGGCGGTATTTCTTTTCTGCTTTCCTGTATTGTAGGAGCCACTGGTAATAGTTTTTGCTCAGTTTTTTCAATGTTTGGTTTTATTAATTCTTGAAGATATGGGTTTGTCTTAACTTCCCCTTTTAATCGCTCCATTTTCAGTATAAACAACTCTGAATAGGCTGAATAATTGAGCATAAAAAAAATTGCCGCAAAAATAAGTGCTGATGTCGCTAGCCATTCAAGGGTGCTCCAAACTTTTATGTTCATTTTTTGAGACGACTCTTGTTTTTCATTTTTTCCTTTTACTTCTATTTTTTCTCTACCGATAACTATTTTTTGAAAAATTCTTTGGATTTTTCCTTGAGTGTTTTGACTATCACTTTGTGGCGCCAAGGCAACCTTATTTTCAGTCGGACTTTTTTCAGGCGCTAAATGGAGCTCATAATGAGGAGCTTCATGTACTTTTTCATCAGGAGAAATGGGAATAGTGACGCCCGAGTTCTCTGAGTCGTGTAACATGTCGTTTGAATTGGCCATGAAGAATTGTATGCTGAAAGATCTCTTACTTTGTATTATAGCAAAAAAGACGAGAATGTCATACTTCTCCTATCTAAGAACTGTATCCTCATTCCTCTTTTCTTTAATTTTATAGAGTTTTTGTATTTTCTATGATCCCTCCACCCAGCACCACTTCATTATCGTAGAAAACTATGGATTGTCCGGGAGTTATGGCTCTCTGAGGCTTTTCAAAGGTTATAATTGCCTCTTCATTATCATTTTTTCTTTCTCTCGCTTCGAAGATGGCGGGTTGTTTCGGGAAAAGGGAGCGGATTTTTGCCTGTAAGCGGGTCATTTCCTTTATTGGTTTCCCACTGACATAAGAAAGGTTCGTTGCCCGCAGTGCAGTTTGGTAAAGATCTTTTTCTTTTCCCACCACCAGGTGATTGAGGTAGCTATCAAGCCGAATAACAAACCAGGGGGTACCATCATCATCTTTAATGCCCCCTATACCGAGTCCTTTTCGCTGGCCAATGGTATAATTCGGCAAACCAGTGTGTTGACCAATTATTTTTCCTTCCCGTGTGATAATTGGCCCTGGAGTGAACTTTTGCTGCTGTAAATATCGTTTTAAAAAAGGGCCGTGGGTTCGTTCCGGAAAGAAGCATAGATTTTGGCTTTCTTTTTGATGATTGACTTCATCGATGTTAAATTTTCTTGCTAGTTCACGAACTTCCTGTTTCGTATATTCGCCAATGGGAAATAGCACATGGTCCAATTTTTCCTGCGTTAAGGTATAAAGGAAGTAACTTTGATCTTTGGTCACATCTTTCGCCGTTAAAAGTTGGTGATTTCCATCGGCGAACGTTCGTTTTCTGGCATAATGGCCAGTTGCAATATAATCAGCACCTAACGATTTCATTTTTTCCAAAAAAAGGCCGAATTTTATGGTTCGATTGCATTCGATACATGGATTCGGAGTTATTCCCTGTCCATATCCCTCTACGAAAAAATCTACCACGTTGGTTTTAAACGGCTCTTCGAAATTGAGGACATAAAACGGAATGCCTAATTTATGGGCGACTTGTCTTGTACGCACAAGTCCTTCCAACGTACAGCATTTATTTTGTGGAAACTTTTCCCTTTCTTCATCAAGAAAAACATTCGGGTCCACCCAGAATCTCAAATGGATCCCTATCACTTCATATCCCTGCTCTTTTAAAAGACAAGCCGTTACTGACGAATCTACTCCCCCCGACATACCCACTAATACTTTCTTTTTATTGAATGACATTTTAGTGATAAAAATTTGACTTTACTGTTATCTTATGCCATATTTTCTTGCACTGAACAAGGGGGAAATACAGCCTGAAGTGGAATTTTCCCGCCTTGAATCGCCTTTTTTGCATCCTAATTGCCTGTTTATGAGCCATCAGGTCAATATGCTCGTTCAGGAGCTAAAAACAAGGCATGGTATATCTATTGATGATGTTGTTAGTGAAGTAAAAAGATATTTACCCCATTTTGATGTTTCCACGTTCCAACAGGCTTTTTCATTTGCCGCTTTGGCTCATAACGGACAGTTTCGTAAAGATCATTCTCCATATATCAGCCATCCTTTGGAAACGGTAAGGATTTTAGCTTCGTTTCATGTCGACCAGGACACTTTAATAGCTGGTCTTGTTCACGATGTACTCGAGGATACTCCCCATACTTACGAAGAGATTCAAAAACTTTTCGGCAATAATGTTGCTTTTTTGGTGGATGGGATTACGAAATTATCAAAAGTGCATTATCAACATGATATGGCTAAACGGCAGATTGAATCACTCAAAAAACTTTTCCTCCATTCCGCCAAAGACCCACGCATCATTCTTATTAAACTTGCCGATCGACTTCACAATATGCGAACGCTTCATTTTATCGATAAACCTGAGAAGCAGATGCGCATCGCCCGTGAAACCTTTGAAATATTCGTTCCCATCGCCAATCTCATGGGTATGGAAGAATTGAAAAGTGAATTGGAGGATCTTTGTCTGCGATATCTTTTCCCCCAGGAATTTGAAATGCTGATGCTTCATATCAAACAAAGTCGTGAAAAAAATGCACTCCTTATGATGGAGACCATTGAAAAAGTGGAGGACTGTTTAAAAAATCATGGAATTGTCGCTACGGTATATGGACGACAAAAAAACGCCTATAGTTTGTATAAAAAAATTACTTTTCAAGGGAGGAGACTTGAAGAGTTTGATCATTTTATATCGCTTCGCATATTGGTTCCGAATCTTGAGGATTGTTATCAAGTTTTGGGAATTTTACATGCTTTATTTAAGCCGAAGCCGGGAAAATTTAAGGATTATATAGCTGTTCCTAAAGTAAATGGATATCAAAGTTTGCATACAACCGTTTTTGGATTGAAAGGAGTCATGACCCAATTTCAGATCCGTACTAACAGTATGCATCTTCAGTCTGAATATGGCATTACGGCCAACTATATTCTCAACACCCCTCAACTGGTGGAAGAAGACAAGCGAGCCATGTGGGCGGATAAGATACTACAACTTCAGCGAGAAGAAGAAACGGATGATCCCTCATTTATCGAAGATCTCAAATCCGATGTCTTTACTGATCGTATTTTCGTTTTTACCCCGAAAGGCGATGCCATTGATCTTCCGAAAGAGGCAACGGCTGTTGATTTTGCTTACATCATTCATACGGAAATTGGACATAAAGCGCTCCGTGCTGAAATTAATGGAGAACTGATGGCTATTACTACTCCCTTAAAAAATGGTGATACCGTTCGTATCATCAGTTCCGATACTCCAAAAGGTCCCAGCCGTTCATGGCTTCCCTTCGTTAAAACGAGTCTAGCCCGAACAAAGATTAAAGAGTATTTCAAAAAAATTTCCTGGAATGATAAGTGGACTACCGGAAGAAATCTTCTGCAAAAAGAGTTTGACCGAGCCGGTCTGGGC
>CAYSYL010000029.1:0-5510 GCA_964435355.1 uncultured Candidatus Peribacteria bacterium
GAGTATATGTAAGCCTCTATCGTTTATGCAATGTTCATTTATGAACTTTAAAACTTTTATAATGTAAAATAGACAATCAATTTTGAAGACCATTACTTTGAAAGCGGTTGATTGGAGTAACCGATTTAATTCCTCTTCGGTGTGGCAAATTAATATTTCAGAAGTTACTTCCATCAATCTCAATAAAAAATAAGATCAATAGAATTGAAACAAATTCTTTGCGAAAAAAATGTACTATTTAAGCAAAAAAAGGTATGCAAAAAAGTATGCATCCTCTAAGAAATTTGGAGATATAGATATATTTACCCTTTCAAGGAAGTATATCCTTTCTCAACGGTGAAAATATCATAATATTCGCCCTTTTTTGTATGTAAATTCCTTGATCTAATTTCTCCTCGGATCCTCTTTGCATTTTGTTTTGCTAATTCTTTATACTCTTTCACTTTTATATTCCCTGTTGCTGCAAATGCGAAATCCTCATCGCTGACTTTTTCTTGCTGTTGAATTATAAATAGATCTAAAACTTTATAGATTTGAGTATCAGCCTTAAAAACAACTTTTTTACCATCATCAAAATTTATTTCACAGTTTTCCATATCAATTGAATAATTTTTACCTCTGAAAAGATGTGATGCTAACTTTAATTGAAAACTGAAATCTTCACTGGAAAATCCAATTATTGTTAATTGTTTCTCAAATTCTAGATAAAGTAATATATAAAATAAATTTACTTTCTCTTGGTCACTATAAGTTATTTCATCATAACTGAAAGAAAAGAGATTCTTTCCTAAATTTTGCTGTTTTCTGAAAAGACAATCTAATACAATTTCCTTCTGTTTAAGTAAGGAAAACTGCTCTATATTAAGCTGAAAACTTTTGAGCTCCCTAATGTACAAAGCATCAATCTCATTCAAATTTTTAAGTATTTTGAAAATCAAGACAACTTCTTTAACTTCAAAAAATGGCTTTCTATTAGTTAAAAGAAGGTGGAGAGCTTTTTCATAATTTTCTTCTATCTGTTGTATTTCTGTTAAATTTTTATGCCAACTTTCAATTTCTATTACATTTTCATTGATCAAGTCGTTTAAGGCACTAATTTTAATACCAAAGCTGAGAGGAATATAGGTGTAACGAAATGGAAAATTTATTTCCTTAATAAGAGGATCTTTTCTGTAAGCTCTAATGAGTAGTCTTAGTAGAAGGAATTTAGCCACAGAATCAATACTGGACTTCAAGATCTTTTCTTCTTTCTCATATTTAAGGTCCCAGTAATTATCTAAAATATCATTCATATACTTTAGGAATTGATTTAGTCTTATTGTACCCTAACTTTTTGTATTCTTCTAAACAGTAGTTTCTTTATTAGTAAATAAATTGATCATACCTTCAGAAAAGTAACTTATAGCCATATCAGGTTTTTCATGAAAATATGGAAACTCTAATTCTATACTGTAATTGTTTGTAAACTCAACCTGCATACTTAAGTATTGAATAGCAGTCTTAGCTCTTAATTGATGATTTTTATTATGAGCTAATAAATATAATTTTTTTAAATGGTTGTTTTTTCTTTTATAAATTCCTAACTTTCTCAGATTTGCCAAAGTGCTTCTAAGTTTTTCTGTTTCTGTTTTTAAAAATCTTAGCTTCATGCTTTTTATATACTTTCTCACAAAATGTAATTTCATATTTTGATCGCCTACCTCAAAAGCTTCTAGGTCTTTCTGAGACATCTGATCTAAAGCTTTTTGCATTTCGTTTATATTGTCAAAATCAATTTTCTTAGCATTATTTTCTTTAATTTTTTCTTCTATCTGGTCAATTTGTTCTTTTAATGCCTGATTGTCTTTTAGTAAATCATCAGCCATCTTCTCAAGAATCCTACTTTTTTCTAGATTACTATTCATTAGTTTAAATGATTCTTCATAGTATTTTTTTAATAGAACCTCTTGGTCTTTAAATCGCTTGTTCAAAGAATTGACTTTTTGAATTAATTTATCGAAATCCAAAAATTTATCCTTTAAATCCAACTCACGGAGAGATTTAAAAAAGCTTTTATCACCAATTTTTTTCTTTAATTCTATTAAAATAACTTTTTCCAAATAATCAGCTTTAATACTTTTAACTGGACACTTTTTTTCATGAAATCCAATTATATTATGGTCAGAACATCTATAAAGACGAGATTGACCTTTTTTATCGAAATAGCAATTCAATAATCTTTCACAATTACATTTTATTAAACCCTTAAATAAATATATATATTTTTGATTTTTTGGATTAAATTTCGTTTTCCGAGAAGCTATCTTTTCTTGGACACGGTTATAAAGGTCTTTATCAATAATGGAGGGTGTTTGAACAATTAAAAGATCTTCAAATCTTCTTTTAGAAAGAGAATATTTTGTTTTTCCATTTTTAACCATTTTGCCAAATCTCCATTCTCCATAATAAATCGTGTTATGAAGAATTCTCATGACAGATGTCAAACCCCATTGTTCGCCCCCTTTTACAGGTTTAACATCCTTATTTTTCAAATATCTTAAAATATCATAAGCCGTTCCTCCGTTATCAATAATTTCAAACATTTTTCGAACATGAGTTGATTCATCTGGATGAATTTCCAGATATTGACGTCGAATAATTTTCCTATCATGTTTTTCATTTAAAATTAAATTATATCCAAAAGTTCTTTGACTCATTTGAATGAAACCGTCCTTTACAACTTTTCGTCTGCCTGAAGAGGTTCTATCAATAATAGTTTGCTTTTCATAATCGGCAATCGCAGACAGAATTGTAAATAATAGATTATCCTCTTTATTATTCCCAAACTCACCTTTTCCTCTTGTAAAGATTCTTACACCTCTTTTCGTCAATTGTTTATAAGTAGAAACCTGCATGCCTGTATCTCTTCCCATTCTGCTTACTTCATCAAATATAACGATTTTTACATCGTTGTCTTCATTAAGAAATAGAAGCATATCCTGAAAACCTGTTCTGTTTTCATATTCGCTACCTGTCTCTACATCTTCAAAAATCTTAACTATTGTAAAATTATACTTCTTTGCATATTCAATAATCTCGGTCCTTTGTCTTTCATAGTCTTGGGAGTCTGTAGAAACACGAATGTAGCCAATGGCTTTTGGCAAATAGCCTAAAACCTCTTCTTTTTTCTCCATAAGTAAAATTTAAAAATTGTTTTTATTATTATCATGAACTCTCAAAAAGGACAATTTATAAACATCACATTCTGATGCAAGGATTGCCGGGAGTAGGAAAAACACTCCTTGCTAAAACTCTTCCAAGTATTTTACCTCAATTAACCGAAGAGGAGATGTTCGAAGTGATGCAGTTATATTCCTGTGCAGGGATCTTTAGAAACGGCATCGCTATTCTGGATCGTCCTTTTAGAGAAATTCATCCGAGCATCAGTTTAGCTGCACTTCTTGGAGGCGGAAATTATGTTAAACCCGGTGAAGTTTCTTTAGCCCATCACGGAGTTCTGTTTTTAGATGAAATTGCTGAATTTTCTCGCCCACATCTTGAGTCGCTTCGGCAGCCTTTAGAGGCAAAAATCATTCATTTAGCCCGCAATAATATAAGTATCACACTCCCGGCAAAATTTACCCTTATCGCCAGTATGAATCCATGCCCTTGCGGTTATTTTGGAGACATAAAAAAAGAGTGCAGCTGTGAACCATCAAGGATATTAAAATACCAGCGAAAAATTTCGGGACCCATTATGGATCGTCTTGACCTGGTTATAAAACTCACTCGCCCAGAATTTAAAAAGGCGCCGGAAAAAACAGTTTACACTTCAAAGCAGATGCGGGAAAAAGTCATACAGGCTAGAAAAATTCAAAAGCAACGTTTTAAACAGTCAATGGCAGAAAAATCTCCATCTCAACTCAATAGTGAAATGACGATTCAAGAGCTTACAGTTTTTTGTACCCTTAACCCTTCTTGCCAAGAATTTATGAGTGAAATAAACGAAAAGCTAGGTTTCACCGGCAGGAATTATCATCAACTCCTTAAAACGGCCCGTACCATCGCCGATCTCTCAGGGGGCGAAAATATCTCCTTAGAAGATCTCGGCGAAGCTTTACAATATCGACATCGATCTTCTCGCAATGAATTTTAGAATATTATAAAAAAGTTGCCCAGGAACGAAAACAATGTAATTTTAGAAGAAACCCCCAAAAATTTATGAATTGACTATTTAGAAAAATATTTTATTATGTGGGCGGACATTTCTCACATACCATGCTGCGATTTGAAGGTGAAATTGGAGAAGTAAGTATAAAAGATAAGATATATCTTGAGGGACCCCCATATATAGTTGATATAAGGTTAGAAGGAGGCAGTTCTGAAATTTATAGGGTTCATAAAATTGATGATCCAAATGACAGAGCACTTCTAAAAATAGTCGCGCCTCTGAATGGGCAAAATGGGCAAGAGTATTATAAAAAAGTTGCCCAGAGAAGAATGGCAATAATGGGGGCAGTTTCTCGAAATGACATGATGGCTATATTGGGTATTTCTTATGAATCCTATGAAACAGAAAAATTCGGAGTACTTTATACCTATACAGATGGGAGAACGTTAGAAAAAGCAGCACGAGAAGAGAATCTGGGAGCAAGTTTTACTGCTGCAAGAATAATTAATACGCAACAAACAATTAGAGCACTTCTTGAAACGATCTATCGTCTTATAGATGCTAATGTAGTTCATCGTGACATAAAACCGACAAATATTGTCCTTCGAAGCGATCCTGATGAGTTGAGTGTAAACACGCCAATAACCCCGACAATTATTGATCCTGACTTTCTTTGTCATCGAAGCGAGTTTCAAGATGTGAATTCTTTTGCTGGCACACCATTATATACGTCGCCAGAACAAGCTCGGGGAGGGGTCACGTTGAGAGCCGATCTTTATGGATTAGGTTGTTCAATGATCTCAACATTAGAAGAAGAAATAAGGAAAGCGGTTCGACTTCCTATTAGCAACTGTCCCGAAGAAGTTAAATATGCCCACGCAAATAACAGGTTTTTTCACCCTGAAATGTTAGAGAAACTCCTTCCCTTGTGTAAAAAATATCCTTCGATGTTGAAAGAAAAAGTAGAAGGTATATTCCGTCTGCTCACCGCCTTAGTGGCCCATGAACCTGAAAATCGCCCCGGTACTCTCAAGGAAGCCAATACACTGGGAAATTTATAGGTTTTAAATCATTACCATTCGATTATTCCGTCTGGTAAAAACCTCTTATTGGGCTATTTCAATAACAGGTGTATCATAAAGGCTACGGGTATCTTCTTTTACCATGATATGACTCTCTCGATTCTTCCAGGATCACAGCAAAAGCTTATTATCCAAGGAAAAGAAAGACTTAAAGGAATCATAAAAGTGAGTGGATCAAAAAATGCCGCTCTCCCCATCTTATGCGCGGCCCTCCTAACGAAAGAAAAAAGCACTATCAATAATGTACCCGATATTGCTGATATCCATTCATTGCTGGA
>CAYSYL010000029.1:5520-15044 GCA_964435355.1 uncultured Candidatus Peribacteria bacterium
CTTAATGTGAGCACCACCTTTGAAAATCATACTGTTACGCTTGACGCATCAAACATACAGCTTAACCAAATTCCGGAAATGCTTATTTGCCGCATGCGGGCTTCAGTTCTTCTATTGGGTCCGTTACTGGCTCGCTTTGGCCACGTCAAGCTGCCATTCCCTGGAGGGTGTGTATTGGGGAAAAGACCTGTTGCGCCGCATACAGATGCACTAAAAAAGCTCGGATGCATTATTATGAATGAAACAGAATTTTTGGAAATTAAGCACGACGCATTAAAGTCGAATGATCTTACTCTTTCGGAAATGAGCGTCACCGCTACAGAAAATATACTCATGCTCGCGGCCATAACACCCGGGATTACGACCATTCGCCTTGCAGCAGCTGAACCGCACGTTCAAGATCTCTGTCATTTCTTAAAGCACATGGGAGCTAAAATTGAAGGTATTGGAACCCATTTCCTTCAAATTGAAGGAGTGCATGCTTTACATGGGACGACATATTCAATAACAGGAGATTACCTCGAGGCCGGAACATTTGCGATTGCTGCAGCTCTCACGAAAGGAGAAGTAGAAATAAAAAATATACAAACCAATCAACTCGACAGTTTTTGGAAAAAATTAAGCGAGGTGGGAGTTACGGAATATGAATTAACACCAGAGTCGATAAAAATGAAAGCTTCCCAAAGCCAGTTTACGGCAACCGATATCCAGACAGCCGTATACCCCGGATTTCCCACAGATTTACAGGCACCGTTCAGTATTTTGCTTACCCAGGCGAAAGGAGAAAGCAAAATTTTTGAAACGCTTTTTGAAGGAAGGCTCAACTATCTTTACGAACTGGAAAAAATGGGAGCGAATATTCAAATATTAAACCCTCACCAGGCGGTTATCCATGGCACAACAAAACTGAAAGGCATACCCATCGCCAGTTGCGATATAAGAGCAGGCGCTGCCATGGTACTTGCCGCTCTTTGTGCCGAGGGAGAAACGGAAATATCGAATATTGGTTACATCGATCGCGGATATGAAAAAATTGATGAAAAACTTCATTTGCTCGGGGCTAACATTAAGCGACAGTAAACTTTCGGATAAAAAATGTTTAAATTTTTTCTCCTTTAAGCGTTAACTCCTTCCCATCACTCACAATATCAATTCGACTATCCAAATCCGTCCGAAGAGTTTTAATGCCCAATTCCCGTAAGTGTTGAAGAGTTTCAGGATGTGGATGTTTAAAAAGATTTCCAGCGCCACAAGAAATGAAAGCCAGTTTTGGTTTTATGGCTTGAAGTAAAGCTTCTGAACTACTGGTGCGACTCCCATGATGCCCGACTTTCAAAATATCGGCCTTCAAATTTTGTCCACTATGCAGGAGTTTCGTCTCTCCATCGATTTCTAAATCACCTGAAAAATAAAAGGAACTAGTCCCGTATAAAAGACGAAAAACGAGAGAACTATTATTCAAATTTTCAAAATGAACTCCTTCCAACGATGCTGTTGGGTAGACAACATCAAAAATAATTCCATGAAGAGAAAAATCTTGAGTTCCCTGAACAAAATAAACAGGAATTCGTTTTTGAGCAATCAGCTCTAAAAAGGGCTTATAAGAAGGAGTGGAAGAACTAACCCCTGACATCAATACTTGGCCGACATCATACCTTTTCAAAACTTCAACCAGACCGTCCAAATGATCAGCGTGTGGATGTGATAAAAAAATAGTATCAATACGGTGTTCATAAAAAGGCAGTACGTTCGAAAGTTCCGAAATGACCTTATTATGAGGACCTCCATCAACAAGAATTCGCTCCATCCATGGCGTTTGAATAAGCAACGCATCGCCTTGGCCCACATCAAGCATAAAAACATGAAGTTTGTCATCTCCCAAGCTGCTAAGGCAAAAAGTAAGCAATCCCGAAAGAACTAAAACTCCTCCCCCTATATAAATCCAAAATTTTCTCATGAAAACAATATAGAAAATTCATATTAAATCATTCTAAAAAATTTGAATAATTACTATCCTTCTCTGATATTATTAAAAGGGATGAGTTGGCCACTTATAAGCAATCATATTGACAAGAAAAGAAATAAAACATTATAAGGATTCCCAGCATAATAAAATTATTTTATGACCGATCAGGAACCACAATCTATTGAAATAATCACCTATCGAGGACAGGGAGATGAAATGAGAGAGGTGGTAGAAAAAATAGAAGGTGAGTCAGCCAGAATTTTAGCAATAGCACTACAAGCACTTAATGAAAATCGTGCCCTTACCCGGGACGAACATGCGCTTTTGAAAGGAGATGCTACGGCAAGGCGTGCTTACGACATCTTATCCCTTGATAAGCAGGCAGAAAGAAATGGTTAAACGAAGCAAAAGTTTAAGAAAAAAGCCCCATATAAGGGGCTTTTCAGAAGAACTATTTCTTTCCTAATTTTTTCTTCTTTCTCAAAAACTTGCCGGCACCCAATGATCCAAGAGCCAAAAGTCCGAGTTCCGGCCCAGTCCCCGGGAGAACGAAACTGGTGGTAACACCTTCGCTTTCGTTTCCGGATTTATCTTTTGCCGTCAATTTGAAGAAATATTTCATTCCCTGTTGCAGGTTTTCGACATTAAAGGAAGTGGAATTGGGTTGTAAAATAACGCCATCTCCATACTCTTCACCATCTTTTTTAGTATAGAGAACATATTGAGCGAGATCACCTGCCGTATCGGCGCTGCCCTTCCAGGTAAGTCCGACAACCATGCTCTGTACCAATTTTGCCATCAGGTTGGTAGCATCTTCCGGAGAAACCGTATCAGAATTATCGGCAGGGTTTGGATTGGAGGGAGTTGGGGCTGCACTTCCAGATCCTGGGAATACCACAGCATTATTATCCACACTGATAAGATTTCCCGCTTTATCCGCAACGTCAACGACAATCAGGTTATAATTCATGGCTTTTTGAAGATCCGTCGTTAAAGTAACAACCGTTCCTTGAGCATTAAGCTCAGCTTTTGTCACAGAAAGAGTATTTTCGATATTCTGCTCTTCGGTAATGATAAAATTTTGGGTTGGATCATTGCTAAGCGTGACAGCTTCAGAAAAGGTAACCTCAATATGGCTGGCATCAAGTGGCTTAACACTGGTAATTTCTGGAGCTTTAGTGTCAGCTTGTGCCGAACTATCAGCAGCTGGTTTCAAATCGCTTCCGGTAAACACGGCAGTGTCGGAAGTGCCACTAATAATCGGATTGCCAGCAAGATCTTTCATTTGTATGCCAACTGTAACGACATAACTGGTTTTACCGGTTTGATCAGCTGTTTTAAGAGTGACCGTCTTATTGGATTTGTCCGTTACATCCATCTCCACCTTCGTAACAGCAAGAGCCGCCTGGGTGACATCATTTTTAATGGCAAAAGCTGATTCGGGGGTTACAGCTGGAAGAGTGACCGCTTCATTGAAAACAACTTTAACCGTATTTTTATCAACCTCTTTAGCGCTTACTACTTTAGGAGCAACCGTATCAGCCGCCGCTGCACTTGGAGTAGCGCTCACTTCAATACTATAATTCTCACTTTCATTTCCTGCGGCATCGTAAGCCGTAACAGCAAAATAATAAGGAATTCCATTCGTAAGTCCCGTAATAGTCGTCATTATTTTATTCCCGGCATCAACAGGACCTTTCGTATATTTACCACCATCTTGAGTCACCGGTTTCGTATCGTAATAAACCTTATAGCCGGTTACCCCGGCGTCATCAGTGGCAACATTCCAATTCAAGGTAACCTGGCCGTTACCTCCCGTCGCTTTAACATTTTCAACGTCAGAAGGAGGAGTAGTATCGGCAACAGCTACCTGCGTCGCCCCGGTAGGAATAATATCTTCAGCATAGGCGAGAGGAATGGTAGCTGAAAAAGCCATAACACTTAAAAGCGTAAAGGCCGTAAATGAAATTTTACCATGAAACAGGGATGCCAAAATTTTTGTTTTCATAATAGTTTTGTTTAATTATATTTGTATTTTTGTATTCATCCGTTTTGGACAAATCAGATTATTATAGCAGAAAAAGGCTCTTTTAAAAAGATCCGACCTACTCCTCATCCATAATTAATATTGACAAAATGGATTTAAAGTATGTATTATTGCAACTCATTAACACTAATAATTATATGGGAGAAGCCGCTGAACAATTTGAGCACGTTTCATTAGGGCCACAGTTACAGGAAACGTCAGGAGTAAGTATTGCTCCGTTCCATTTGGATTTAAGCAGAGTGTTAGCTGGAGCTGATGCTTCAGAAATGATGGAAGTCATAATAAACGAGGGTAGAAGATGGGATGTTCATTCAGAAGGAGGCCGAGTTTATGCGATCTTGAGATCAGAAGAGCAGAAAGGCATAACGCTAGAGTTTAAAGGAACTCTTTTTTTTGGAAAACCGCGAACTGGAAGAATTTTTTGTCGAAAAAATGGCGCAATAACACACGCAATATCAGTATTTGCAGGAGAAAGAGTTGCGGAAGAAAAATGGGTGATCCCGGGAAAAAAATAGTATAATAAATACACTCTTTAAATTAAGAGGCAAAAGAAATATACTGGAGTCACTTTGTAAAAGATGATGTATTTTTTTGTATGAAACTTTATTTAAGCCAAAACCTCCTCCAAACTTTTCCCGAAATAGCGGTAAGCGTTGTGGTAGTGAAAAATATACAAAATGAAAGGAAAAGTTCGTCCGTCCGACAACTTCTGGATGGAGTATGCGCCACACGAAAGCAGGAATTAAAAACTCCTGACAAAAAAGAGGCTCTAATGGCCGTCTGCAAAAAAGGACACCATAATGAAGGAGTATTACCGGAATTCCGCCTTTTAGAAAATTTGCTTACAAAGGTGGGAAAAGGAACTCCCATCGAAATGAAAGAAAATCTTTCAGCTATAGCCAAATATTGGTTATTAAAAAAGGGATTTCCTCTCTTTGGATATGATTTAGATGCAGTGGAGAAAGACCTTGTTTTGGATTTTGACTATCCAAAAAAAGGGCAAAAAATACAGGATTTCGAATTTACACCTCAGACAAAACATACCGTTTTTTGGCTTATAAATAGTGAAGGAAAATATCCGGATAAATTTCAATCCCTCGCCGAAGATTTAGCCCTAACTCTCCAGAAATATAGCAAGGGCACCGTTGAACTACTTGCCGTTGTATCGGCGAGCCAGCCCGAAGTCGATCTCGAATATACTTCAGAAAAAGAGGTGTTGTACAAAGAGGAGCAAGAAAAATTAGCCGCTGAAAGGGAACATCAGGAAAAAATAATGGCCACAAACGATTTACCTTTTGAAGATAAGGAAACCATTGTCCCAGAAGAGCTAACGGTAAAGGCACAGCTCATTAATTGTGTTACTGAAATAATAAATAAATATCTGGAATCCCAGGGAATTTCAGAAGAAAATAAAATTTCGACGACTCAAAACCTCACTCTTGAAATTCCAAACGACCCTTTGCACGGAGAATATGCAACCAGCATCGCCATGCGATTAGCCAAAATCCTCAATAAATCTCCGCAACAAATTGCCGAAGAAATAGTGGCATTATTCCCACAAATGGAAATGATAGAGAAAATTGAAATAGCCGGTCCAGGTTTTATAAATTTTCATCTTTCCTTAGAATTTTACAAGGATCAGCTAAAAAAAATCCTCCAATATAAAAGCAATTATGGCCGTCTGAACATAGGGAAAGACAAAAAAGTAATAATCGAATACTCACAACCGAATATAGCGAAACCACTAGGGGTTCATCACTTGCTTTCCACCATCATCGGACAAACCCTCGTCCATCTTTATCGGTTTGGGGGATTCGAAGTCATCGCGACAAACTACCCGGGTGATTGGGGAACCCAATTTGGAAAGTTAATATACGCCTACAAGACATGGGGAAATGAGGAAATAGTCAAAAAAGATCCCCTCAACGAACTGCTCAAACTCTACGTTCAGTTCCATAATGAGGCGGAAAAAGACCCGTCTCTCAATGATAAAGGCCGTGATGAGTTTAAAAAGCTGGAAGAAAAAGACGAAGAAAACCGTAAGCTCTGGCAATGGATAAAAGACCTGAGTATACAGGAAGTTGAACGGCTCTACCAAAAACTGGGAGTCCACTTCGATCTCTATTTGAGTGAATCAATGCACCTGGAACAGGCGAAACAGCTTATTCAGGAGGGCCAAAGCAGAGGCATCATTGAAGTGGGTGAAAAAGAAGCCCTGATAGTGAAATTTGAAAATGATAAACTGCCGCCTTACTTGATGCAAAAGGCTGATGGAACCACCCTTTATTCGAGTCGTGATTTAGCGAGCATAAAGTATCGGATCGATAACTTTCAACCGGCTCGGGTCATATACGTTGTAGATGTAGCTCAATCTCTACATTTCAAGCAACTCTTCGAAACGGCAGCAAAGTTCGGTTTCACCCAAACGGAACTGGTGCACGTCAGTTTTGGGCGTATGCAGTTTCCTGAAGGAAGAATGAGTACCCGAAAAGGAGAAGTGGTTTTGCTTGATGAAGTAATAAAAGAGGCCATCACGCGGACCGAAACAATAATCCATGAAAAAAGCCAAAACCTCCCGGAAGAAGAGCAAAAGATAGTTGCAGAAAAAATGGCCATAAGTGCCATAAAATACAACATTATGAGTCAAAATCGGGAAACCAACATGATCTTCGAATGGGATCGAATGCTTTCACTCGATGGCAATAGCGCCCCTTATTTACAATACGCTTACGCACGAACGCAAAGTATTCTTCGAAAGTATAAAGAAGAGCAGGAGAAACAGACTCTAAGTACCGCAAAAAAAGAACAGTTTTTGGCGGCAAATGAAACACAAACCACGCTTTTTACCTTAGCAGAAGAACAAAAATCTACTACCGATCAAGAAACGAAGAATTCATCTGAAACAGGTATTTCTTCACAAAAAACTGATAATAACGAAGAAGACACTAAGCGCCAGCCATTTGCACACTCTACCGAAAGAAAACTTCTTCAGCTTTTCATACAATTCCCTCAATGCGTGGAACAGGCAATTATTCACTATAAGCCGAACCTGTTAACCAACTATCTTTTCGAGCTGGCGCGCGCTTTTAGCAGTTTTTACAATGAACTACCGGTTTTAAATGCTGGAACCAAGGAATTAAAAAGTGCGCGTTTACAATTAGTGGAAGCTACGGCTCAAATTCTTCACAATGGCCTCAAACTTTTAGATATATCGACATTTGACAGAATGTGAAAATATAATAAATTCCTCCTCTTGTAGATACAATAAAAGTATGTCCTACGTATTGGAAGGTTTCACTCATGACACTCTGATGATATAATTGAGGTAATAACAAAAGCACATCAGCAAGAAGATGAAAGAGCCATCTTATTGCAAAACTTGAAAAAAGGTTCGAAGGAATCAAAGATAAAATTCATGAATCAGCCTTAAAAGCCCTCTCTTTCTTAAAGGAGAAGGAACTGTAATTTTAGTAAGTATTGGAGGCGGCACCCGGATTCGAACCGGGGTATGACGGTTTTGCAAACCGCTGCCTTAGCCACTTGGCTATGCCGCCGAGAATTCAAGTGTGGCCCATAACGTACAATATGGCGGAGAGAGAGGGATTCGAACCCTCGCGGGGACAAAAGCGTCCCCCTACAGGATTAGCAATCCCGCCCCTTCAGCCTCTTGGGTACCTCTCCGCGCTGAAGAACTTTTTAGTTTAGAGGAATAAAAAACCGCCATCTTTGCTAAAGATCAAAAGCTCCCAGATGATAATAGTATCAGCCTAAAAAATCAATAAAAAGGCAATTACTCAGTAAAAAATATCGGAAGGATATAAAAACATTGCATCGGAAAAATAAAAAATGTACATTCGATTCCGCATTAAACGGCCCTCATGCGAAAAAGCATAATAGAAGAATTGACCCCGGAAGGAGAAAGTGAACTAAAGGCCTTATTAGAGAGGACAAAGCTCTGGTCCATAGAGATAATGCCAAATGATGACTCCGCCGATAATGTAAGAGCTGTATGCGGAAATGTTCATCTCAAAATCATGAGTGGACTTGAAATAGCTAAAAAAATTGAAGAAGATATTCATACTACGGACGATATATGGAAAGGGGATGGGTCAAATCGAGTTCCAGGTTCAGATATAGCCTTTTATACAACTGAATATTTAATCCCCCTCAGAGACCATCCCCAATTCAAACAGCTGCCGCCAGACCGAGTAACAAAAGGATCAATACCATTAGAAGTGAGATCTTCCGATCTTCAAACCCAACACATTGAAATAAGAGCAAGGAATGATCTTATGACTGCCCACATAGCATATGATGAAGAGCAGTACGAAATAGCGGTAATATTATACGGTAGGGCGGCAGACAATGGGATAGCTGAGGCAGTTACCTATGGAATGTTGTGTCTTCTAGTGGCTCAGGCTGAAGAATATCAGAAAGAAGATTACTATCAAATATTCCACGATTTTGTTTCGACTATTCATACTATTTCAGATCCGAAAGAAAAGAAAAGATTACTCCTCAAAGCACTGCATATCGGTCGGAAAAAAGGCTTTTTCCCAGATAAAATAGAAGAGGAGTTAAAAAAAGAAAATGCTTCTGATAAAACATGGGAGAACTATTTAACGCTACTTCAAAATCCCGAAATGTATGGGCAGTTTCAAATGGCGGCTGCCATTTTGTGGAAACTGTTATCAAAAGAAAATTAAACTTTTTATCCCAATAATATTATCGTAGCGGTCATTCCTTTTTTTTCATCTTTAATGCGACCGAATTAATACAGTAACGAAGGCCAGTAGGCTTTGGTCCGTCATTAAATACATGTCCTAAGTGGGAATTGCATTTTTGGCATATCACCTCCGTCCGTTCCATTCCAAGTGAGTCGTCAGTGGCAGTTTCAATACTCTCTTCGTTGGCAGGATCATAAAAACTTGGCCAACCGCAACCGGCATCGAATTGAGTATCCGAGGAAAAAAGCTCATTACCACACGCCCCGCACATATATACGCCCTTTTCTTTATTGAGATAATATTTACCCGAGAATGGAGCTTCAGTTCCCTTTTTTCGAAGAACACGATACTCTTCCTCGCCTAAAATCTCTTTCCATTCTTCATCAGTTTTTAAAATTTTTTTCATGCTCATTTCAGGTTTTAGAGTTAGACCGATATTTCGAAATAAGGTAAACAATCAGGATATTTTCAAATATGCAAAGAATGCCAATTGCAACTAAAACAAGCTCTTCAACAGGAAGAATAAGGTCGTAGGAATATCGTAAAAGTCCGGCACTTCCTTCCATAATTGTAAAAGCGATAGCCGCAATCATGAAGCAAATAAAAGTCGCCATACTGACGTTTTCAACCTTTTTTGTCGCAAGTATCTTTTTGATCTGGAATGCCGGCCCGATGATAACAGCTCCCAGTGAAGCGACAAAGCACAAGAAGCTGAGAAATAAAATATTATAATAGATATCAGACATAGGAATTTATTACAAATAGGATAGGTGTAGCGTTAAGT
>CAYSYL010000030.1:0-14994 GCA_964435355.1 uncultured Candidatus Peribacteria bacterium
AATGATTTAGATGGCGCAGTCGCCGCTCAAGATCCTCCTCACGCTGAAGAGCCGATTCATTTAGAAGGTGATTTTACGTCGCCGAAAGTTGATGAAAACCCAGCGACTCCTCATCAAGTGGGAGGAACGGCTCGCAAGACAGTTGAGGATCCACAGAAAAGTTTAATTGATGCTCAGAGAGAAGCATTAGCTGCTCATGCGGAAGTATTAGCGAAGACACGAAATGATTTGAGATTCGCCAAAAGAGTGGGTTTAATTTTGGGGCTTGGTGTAAGTGCGGCTATCGGTGGTGCTACTGCTGTAGGAATATTATACTTTACAAGAACACATAATTCTTCTGAACCTATAAAATATTCAATAGCATTGCCTCCTGCCCCTCATGACGGAGATGTCATGGGATGTCAGACTTGGGCGGATTCAGTGAAGAGTTTTTCTCGTCAATTATCGACTATCAATTATCAAATGTGCCTTCCCCCTACTTCTGAAGATATTTTAAACACAACGGTACTTCATTGCATCAGTACTAGTAGCTCAACTGCCGTTGTTGAAGCTATGCGGGAACTTGAGAAATATCCTCCTTGTTCTTCTGGGGAATAACTTGTTTATTTTATCCCAATAGTTTTTGCAGCTCTTTTTTGAAGGTTTCGAGGTCGCGGAAGTGGCGGTAAACGGAAGCGAAACGGATGTAGGCGACTTCATCGAGTTTTTTGAGCTTTTCCATGATTCCTTCGCCGATGTCCTGACTTTTTATCTCTTTTCCTTTTTGGGACCATTCTTCTTCGAGTTCGTTTAGCAGCTGTTCTACCTGTTGTTTGGTAACCTGTCTTTTTTCGCATGATTTCCAGATGCCGCGTTCGAGTTTTTCACGATCGTAGGTTTCACGTGAGTTATCTTTTTTTATGACGATGAAACTGGTGGTTTCGACCCGTTCAAAGGTGGTGAAGCGAAAATTACAATCGGCACATTTGCGTCGACGGCGGATTTCTTTTTGTTCATGGGTTTCACGCGAGTCGAGTACGCGTGTGTCTTCATGTTTACATTTTGGACAAATCATAGGCTTTTTCTGCGAAATTATCGGTCATGCCCGCTATGTAATCTTTTACCACTATTTCAGGCCTTTCTCCAGAAAAAATAAGGTTTTGAAAGAGAGGTGGCAATTTTTTCGGCTTCGCGACATAGTAGGCGTAAAGCTTTTTTATAATTTTTTTTCCCCGGTCTATTTGGGATTTTACTTTAGGATGGTGATAAAAATTTTCCATTAAGAACGTTCGGAGCTGCTTCATCTCTTGCTGCATTTCTTTACTGAAGCTTACGAGATGGATTTTGCTGGAACGCACTTTGTCGATTGAATTGATGTGGTATTTTTTTATATTTTTTTCGGTCGTCACCTGGAGGTCGAAAATCATTTGGCTAATCAAATTTTTAATGATGACGCTTTGGATGTATCCCTGGCTCGCTTCATCTTTTTTAAGAAAAACTGTTTTTCCATGACGCTCGATAGCCTGCTTTTCGGCTTTTTTCCAGAGGGAAAAATCGGAAAGTTGTTTCATGGTTATAAATCCAGCTCGAAGGCCATCGTCAATGTCATGGTTCGTGTAGGCAATTTCATCCGAAAGGTCCATTACCTGCGCTTCGAGATGAGGTGAAATCTCAAAATCGATAGAGGTTTTATAATTGTGAGGATTGTGCTTCAGGAGTCCATCCAGCACCTCTTTTGTCGCGTTAAGACCGTCAAAGTGAGGGTAAGGTTTTTCCAATTTTTCTATGATGCGACGACTTTGTTCATTATGTTCGAATCCCAAACCGAATTTTTTCATGACTTCGTCGAGGGCGTACTCTCCTCCATGTCCGAAAGGCGGATGCCCCACATCATGGGCAAGAGAAAGGCACTCGCTCAAATCTTCGTTGAGTCCGAGATTTCGGCTGATATCACGAGCAATTTGGGATACTTCGATCGAGTGGGTCATCCGATCACGGTAGTGGTCACCATAGTACGAGACGAATACTTGAGTTTTGGCCTGTAATCTTCGAAAAGCTTTCGAATGAATAATCCGGTCCCGATCACGTTGAAAGGGAAGTCGGTAAGGATCTTCCGGCTCGTTGTACATGCGCCCTATGCTTTCGGAGTTTCGCATCGCATAGGGCGCAAGAAGTTTATTTTCTTTTTTTTCGAGTTCTTTTCTTGTTCTCATCACGTTTTTATAGGAGTCCGTTTTATAAAAGTCCGTCCTGGTTTAATTTATACAACACTTCTGCCACTTCCCGGCGGGATACCGAATAGGTCGGATACAATTTATTTCCTGAAAAAAGGTTGTGTTGTTTGGAAATCAGAGCATAGGCACTAAACCAGTCATCCATAGTGACATCATCATACATGGTACCTCCTGCCTGATTTGGCACTAATTTGAGGCTTCTTGAAATGAGAGCCAAGAATTCCGCACGATTTACCGAACGTTCAGGTCTATAAAAACCTTTATCTGGTCCGGATAAATATCCGGTTACCATTCCAAGTCCCACTCCTCGACAAATATACTGGTATGACCAGGCATTTCCTGAGACATCAGGGAATGCCGCTTTTCCGGCGCAATAATCTGACTTCGGATTGAAAAGTTTGGAAGCTTCAAGAGTTATTTTTGCTATCTGATCACGTTGAAGGTCTCCGCCCATGTTAAAGGTTCCATCTGAATTTCCCGTCATAGCGCCGATAGATTTTACGTATTCAATGGCTTTACAGGAAGCATCTGTCGCTTTTACATCTTTGAACCCGGCACATAATTCGGAGGTCGGCGTTGGAGTGGGGGTTGGCGTCGGTGTTACCACTGGTACTGCCGCCGGCGTTTTCTCTACGGTAAAACTGAGCTGTTGTGGAACGAGAGTGTAGTTTCCGTCCGTTCCGGTGGCTTTCACAATATAGGCCCCTTCTTTTATTTTCTTATTGGTGCCATCTTTGCTGTCCCACATCATACCATCCCAGACAATACTGTTGGTGCCTGAGGCCTGATTTTGGAACTGCCAGCTTCGAAGCGCCACGCCAATATTTATGGCTTCATATACACTTACATTTACATTCGTATAGCCGAGTGAACCGTTTAATGTGTATCCAAAAGTTATTGCATCTTTTTCTGAATTATAGGGGTTTGGAGCTGCTGTCAGATTTGAAAACGTCGGATTTGGCTGGTTTTGGCTTACTACTTTGAAATTTCCCGTGATAGGGGCTGTCTGGAAAGCATAATTGGCTACTGCCGATGAACCGGTTAAGGTGAAAGTATAATCGCCGCTTTTGGCCGTGTTGCCATTCATTTTTCCATCCCATGTCATGGAGTATTTACCATCGGCACTTTTCGCATCTTTTACGACGGTTTCAGTAGGAGTGTCATTGAGTGGTCCATTTATTTTTAAGGTCATTCCCACACTTGAGCCAACCCCTTTTATAAGGTTGTAATTAAAAGAAAGCGAATTTCCATTTCCCGGATAGTAAACTACGGGGGGATTTGATACGAGGGTTACTGTCGGAGCTATCACGTTTGTGACGATCATTTGGGTTGAGGCATCGGCATCGGGGGGGCTGTTGACATGCGATTTTACGTAAAAAGTATACGTGTCATCTGGTACATATTTATCTTTAAAACTTCCGACGTTCCCTTTTCCGTTCCATGTATGCTGAATGGTATTCCAATCAGGATTTTGAGGAGTGTAGTTGTCGGCTCCGGCATTTCCGAATTCATAGACGATTTCTCCTTTCGAGTTTTTAATTTGTTCCGTTAATTCAACAGTGGCCCATCCTCCCGGGTTTAATTTGTATTCTATTGCGGCTGTTGGTTCTGTCACTTGCCCTGGAATTTGGATATAGAAAGGATTGTTAGGGGTTGCCGTAAGCTCTTTTATTATTGTATTGGCCGCCAATGCCGCCTGGTGTGGCAAAAGGACAAACATGAAAAATATACCGAGCGAAACCCCTGCTATTTTGGCATGGATGCTGTGTGGCATAATGAGGTTGAAATTAAAAAAATATTTACTTGAGTCCTCTGCAAAAATCCATTTTCTGCGTTGTCGGAAAATTTTGATCCTCATGTATTCTTGATACATTCCGGTGCAAAATTTTCTTGCCGCCTTGCAAATGGGACTTTTGCAGAGGACTCGCTTGTCTGCCATCATAGCAAATGTTTACCTTTTATAAAAGAGGGTAATGATTAAGAGTTCACTAAATCTATGTAATAATATGAAGGGAGGGCGGAGCCTTTTTGCGAACGCTCCGCTGGTTCGCTACGTCCCGCATGCGGGGTCCACGAATGTCGCGGCATGCATGATGCCGCGACGGGCTGCGCTTGCAATTCGCCAAAAAGGCTCCGCCCTCCCTTCATACCTTAATATCGCCTTAGGGAAGCTCTTAGGATAGCGCTTTTTTATGAGTAAAAGTTTTGACGAATTTTGGTGTGTTGTTTTTTGCCAGAGGATTTATGTATCGAGAAGGTTTTTTGCCTTTCCAGAGACTAAAGCTCCAACTCCACTCGGTTCTTCTAGTGAAACTCCCTCCACTTCGATAACTCCTTTATATCTCTTTTTCGGTTTTTCGCCGCGGATATAGGGATTTGATGCTCTTATAAAAGCATCCATGACCCGTTCCTGCATAATATGGCGAAAACGCAAGTACTGATCATGCCTTTTTTCTGAATATGAACCTTCCGGATCCTGCTGCATTTTTTCCGGGACATAGAGCCCGATGTACACATCCCCATTATTAGTGCTTGCGCCTATTATACTTAGTACTTCCCTGACAGTTGTATAACCTTCTTCATCCCTTTTCATATCCTCTATCAATAACTCAGCTATAGCATCTGCAAGTTCTTCGGTATTTCCTGCACTTAAAGAAAATGCTTCAAATAACTTATTTATCGTATCTTTATACACCCTTTCAAAGTATTGTACAAAGTTTTCTCTTTTTTCATGGGTATCTACCATAAAAATGTTAAATTAATAATTATTGAGGGGTTAACTCTTTCGCCTTAATAACGATTTTTACGAGTTCGGCGCGGGTGATCGGGCTGTTGGGGGCGAAAGTATAAGGAGCTTTTCCTTGGACTAATCCTTCATCCCATAATGCACGAATCCAGGGTCCTTGCCAAAAATCGTTGATGTCGATGAACAGGTTTGTTGGATAGCCGGCTCCACAATTAGCGGTATAACAGCCGGTGTGGGCCGGTATTTTAAATGTCCGCGCCACTAGAGCGCTGGCTTCGGCACGACTCATCAAAAGGTTGGGGCCGAAAATTTTCGCCGTATATCCTTCTACAATTTCCTTATCTTTTGCCGCCCGAATCCATGGGCCCTGCCAGAGATCCAGATCAGCAAATGTTGTGCCACAATCGCTGTCGAAACATCCTGCCTTTGGCGGCTGGGTGGCTCCGGCGAGCGTTATTTTTACTGCTTCGGCACGACTAACGGATTTATCGGGATAGAATTTCCCGTCCGCATATCCTGCCACAATACAGTCGTCATATGCTGTTTTTATGAGTTGTTCAGCCCAATGGCCACTTATATCAGTTGGGTAATTAACTCCCGGACATTTACTTGGCTCGGGTGGCACTTCTGCTATAGGTTCTGGAGCCGATACTTTTTCCGGTTCGAGTGCTGGGCTGACTGGTTCATCGGCCGCATTATGGAGGGTTTCATCCACTACCGGCTGATCTGTTACGGTAAATTTCTGAAGCGAGTAGTCCGGTGTGTAGGTGGTGTCCAACCGAGCATATACAACCATTGTATAGTCGCCGACAGGAATTTCAGTATCGTAGTTGTCGATTCCATTCCAGGCAACCATGAAAGGTTTTGCCTGCTTTGACTTATCAATCATGAAAGACTTCACGATTGCTTCTGGTTTAATCGCTTCATTCGGATTAAAAGTTCCACTTACGACGAAAGCGGTCACGAGAGCATTTTTTAAAAGGGCACAGTCTGCCACTACTTTCTGCTTATCTGGTAAAACCAGCGTTTTATTTCGAAGAGCACAACTAAGTATATCCTGTGCGGGTTTTAAGGTTACTGTCTGATTCCCCGGGGTTTGCGACTTTGGAACTGAGTTATTATTTTTTACGTTATTGTTTACATTGTTATTCTGGTTATTTTGAATATTCTGATTGTTATTATTTTGATCATTGTTGACCGGAGTATTATCGGCTCCCTGATTATCGTTAGGAGTATTATCTGGTACATTATCGCTTTGTACCGTATTTTTCACCGTAAAGCTTCCCTGGAGGGGTAAGCTATTGAGTGGAGTCCCCGCGACAGCCGTTGAAGCATCAATGTTATAGAGATAAGAACCATTCACAGCTTCTACGCCGTTCACTTTTCCATCCCATGTGAGACTGTAGTTTCCGTCAGTATTTTTTACATCTTTAATGGTAACTATTTTCGGAGAGTTCCCAACTGGACCATATACTTTAAATGTTATTCCTATGCTGGTTCCAGACCCTTTCACGAGGTTGTAATTGACTGTAAACCCTGATCCATTTTTAGGGTTGTATTCAGAAGGTGGATTGGGAGGGGAAAGGGTTAACTTAGGGGCAATTTTTAAGACCACACCGGGAACATTTTGAACATTCGGAAGATTATTTCCAGGAACTACGGGTGGTTTTACTTCGACAGAACAATTGGCATATAGTATGTCGCTTATTCCCTGGGTCACTTTGACGGAGGCTGTTTTTGTTCCCGCTGTTTTATACGTCATTTTGCTTGTTTGCGTTGTTCCTTTAAAGCCATTTCCAAAATCCCAGTCGTAGTAAAGCGCATTGGGTGAATCTACCGTCCAGGTAACCTCTACTTTTTCAAGTACGGGATTGGCGTTATATTCAATGGTTGCAGGATTCGGGGTTCCGTGACAAATACTGGCGGGTTGAGCCGGAGGAGTCTGAGGAAGTTGAATTCCTGAAGGTGGATTTTGCTGGGGTTGTGGGCTTTGAGGGGGCGTGACCGGTATATAAATTGAATTCAGGTCCCCCTTCAGCATAGGTGCTGATGAAAAATAGATCGCACTTACCGTCATCCCACCCGCTATGATTCCTCCCACTACGTAAAGAAAAATCCTGTTTTTGAAAAGGTTTTTTATTGTTTCGAGTATTTGCATAGGTTTGTTATTTATTTTATCTTTACAGTATACCATATTTTTATGGAAAATGAAACTGTCTGAAGCCATACGGGTATTCTTGGAACATTGCGAAATAAGTAAAAATCAATCCCGTAAGACGATAGAAAATTATTATCATTATTTACGGCGTTTTAATGCTTTTCTGGGAGATATCGAAGTGGGAGCCATTGATTTACCTTCGATCCATCGATATCGCCTGCATTTAAATCATTTGAGGGACCCTAAAGGTGAGTCTCTTTTAAGCATCAAAACGCAAAATTATCACATCATTGCTATACGTGCTTTTTTAAAATATTGCATTCGGAATGATATGCCGGGAGTTTTGGCTCCCGAAAAGATCGACATCAGTAAAATTCCCGAGCGGACCGTTGAAGCATTACATCGCGAAGAGCTGGAACGACTTTTTTTGGCGGTGAATACCAATACTTCTCGAGGACTCCGAGATCTCGCTATTTTAGAGCTTTTATATTCAACGGGCTTACGTGTGAGCGAGCTGGCCGGTCTTAATCGAAACAATATCGATTTGGCGCGTGGCGAATTTATGGTACGAGGAAAAGGGAAGAAGCCAAGAATTGTTTTTATTTCGGAACGCGCCAGTAAGGCTTTGAAAAATTATCTCGACAAACGGGATGACAGTTTTGATCCTCTTTTTTTAAATTATCGTCATGCCAAACATAACCCGGACATTACTCTCGGCGAAAGGAGACGTCTTAGTACCGTAATGATTGAACATATGGTACGAACGACCGCCCTTCGTGCCGGCATTATCAAACGAGTGACGCCTCATATTTTGCGTCATAGTTTCGCTACGGAACTTTTAATGAACGGTGCTGATATTCGTTCCGTGCAGGAAATGTTGGGACATGCTTCCATAACGACTACCCAGGTGTATACGCACATGACGAATAAGCGGCTAAAAGAGGTGCATGAAAGATTTCACAAGTAATACTATTTTTCTTCAGCCCTCACGGCATCAAATTGTCCTTTCAACACATAGATCAGTGTTAATGGATTGTGTATTTGGATCGGGACGTGTGGGAAAACCACATTGTAATCGGTTGCCGTTTGAATACCGATATTTAAAACTCTTTCTCCTGTAGGCAAACTCCCTTCCATTTCAGATGATGATATGTCGAGAGTAATTTGTGCTTTTGCCGTCCCTTCTTTTGTTAATTCTGTGGTACGTTCGATCATTTTTTCCACGAGGACTTTATGACATCTTTCACTAGTAAAAACTGTTATTTTTGCTCCTTCCATTCTACCTTTTCTGTCATAAGAAATGGTGGTACTTACCGGAAGCTTATGTTTTCCGAAGGCTAGCGTGGTGGCGAAGTTTTGGAGCTTTAGACGACCGTTTTCTTGCCATGTACTTAAGAGTGAATGAACCGGGTGTCCCTCAGGTCCTTCGTGAGTTGTCCACATCTGGGGGCTTGCATGCCCGGTGGCTCTTTTTTCAGCTACCAGTATTGGACTAGCGTTAGCTGTAGTTTCACGTAATTGCCATACGATACGATCATCGTTTTCGCTTTTAGTGTATTCATTTTCTGGGAGGGCTTTTTCTGCCACCCCCGACTAAATCTTTTATAAAAAGACCCTCGTCCCCCATGTGCATACTCTCTTTCATACTGTAAAGTTTTTAAAAATTAGATTTTAAATAATAATCGTTTTTACTTTTTTGTCAATAGGTCTTCTTTGGGACTGTTATTGTTTCGGTTATGGCTTTGCCGTATATTTTGAATCTGTATGATCCTTTTTGAAAATGTCACTAAAAAATATGGCTCTACTACGGTTCTCGATAAAGTAAATCTCCACATCAAAGATGGGGAGTTCGTTTCTATTATCGGCCCATCGGGTGCAGGGAAGTCCACGTTGGCGCTTGCACTCATCGGAGCTGAAAAAATTTCTTCGGGTAAGATTTTAGTAGATGGGTTCGAGGTTAATTCCATGAAAGAGCGTGAGCTTCAATTTTATCGAAGGAAAATCGGCGTCGTTTTTCAGGATTATAAACTTTTGGAACAAAAAAATGTTGTAGAAAATGTGGCTTTTGCCCTTGAAGTATGCGGATATTCAAAGGCCGATACCACGAAACGAGTTCATGAGGTTCTTGAAACGGTTGGACTTCAAAAACATCATCGGCATTTTCCACGACATTTGTCAGGGGGGGAAAAACAACGAACGGCCATCGCCAGAGCTCTCGCTCACAATCCTGCCCTTATAGTCGCCGATGAGCCGACCGGGAATTTGGATCCGAAAACCGCACGGGAAATTGTCGAACTTTTTCTAAAAATTAATCAAACGGGAACTACCGTTTTGTTGACGACCCATAATAAAGATATGGTGAACGCCGTTCAGCGTCGCGTGATAACACTTTTGGCGGGTCGCGTGGCGAGTGATCGAATCGGGAACTATGAAGAATTTAATCTCTAACTACTTTCTATGTCGTTATATAAAAAAGCGGGTGTCGATATTGCTATGGGAGATTTGTGTTCTGCTCTTGCGTATACTTCTGCAAAAAAAACTTTTGCTTCACGAAAGGGGAGGATGGGACAGCCGGTGAATATCGAAGGCGGTTTTACGGGAGCTCTGGATTTCGGTAATTTTTATTTAGTTTTTAATAGTGACGGAGTGGGATCGAAAATGCTGGTGGGAAATATGTGTGGCATTTATGACACCCTTGGATACGATTTACTCGCCATGGTGGCCGATGACGCCATATGCGTCGGCGCAGAAACGGTGGCCATTACTAATACTATCGATACCAACAAGGTTTCAGAAAAAATGGTGGGCCCTTTAATGAAAGGGCTCGAAAAAGCCTGTAAAGAACAAAAGGTGGTTATTCCCGGGGGAGAAATCGGCGAAATGCCGGATATGGTGAAAACAACTTTATGGAACTCGAGTGCCATTGGGATCGTGGAAAAAAATAAGATGATAATGGGGAAAAATATTCAACCAGGGGATACAATTGTCGGATTGAAAAGCCGGGGATTTCGTTCGAACGGGTTCGCTTTGGTGCGACATGTGTTACAAAAAAAATTCGGGGCTGGGTGGTGGAAGAAAAAATTTGACGTTTCGGCATCTTCAGGCAATAAAAGTCTTAAAAATAAAACCTGGGGAGAAATGATACTCACTCCTTCCCTCATTTATTCAGGGGCACTCTTGGAGTTATTGGGTCGTTTTGGCGAACCGAGAACATGCGATATAAAAGGAATAGCCCATATTACCGGGGGAGGGATCCCGGGGAATATTCCCCGCTGTTTAAACGGATTCGGAGCATCACTTGATAACCTTTTTGAACCTCATGAAATGATGCTTAAACTTCAAGAGTTTGGCCGCGTTACCGATGAGGAAGCTTATGAGGTTTGGAACATGGGATTAGGAATGGCAGTGGTAACCAATGAGGCAGACCAACTCATATCCCATATGAAGACACATGCCATCCAGGCCCGCGTTATTGGGAAAGTTATTAAAGAACCCATAGTTGAGTTTATCAGCAAAGGTTTTTTCAAGAATGGTAAGAAAATCGTCGAACGAATTTCCTAGTTTTTTAAAAAGATTTAATGAGCCGGCATTATATTTTGTCGGCTTATTATTTTTTATGGAAGAATTTATTCATGGATTCAATATTTTAGCTGGTGGATATATACCTCTTTTAAAAATCTGGCGGTTTTTCCACGGTAACTTTCAACGGGCCTGGGAAAAAGGTACGTATAGTAATTTTCTCGCATCAGGATTGAGCCAATCAATGGCTCAGCAGATCGTGAAAGAGCGGGAAAAACTGAATATCCGTTTGGAATTTAGTAAAGTACTGGAGCAGAATGTCGCTTGTATCGGACGGGGTTCCAAAGAGTTTCCTCCACTTTTAAAAGAGACGGC
This sequence comes from uncultured Candidatus Peribacteria bacterium, assembly GCA_964435355.1. Lineage (GTDB taxonomy): Bacteria > Patescibacteriota > Gracilibacteria > UBA1369 > UBA1369 > CAYSYL01. The sequence continues at coordinate 11,012 of CAYSYL010000030.1, forward strand.
TGATCCTCCTTTTTTATTATACCGGCGAGGAGCGGAATTAAATTCCCGCACTCGCTACATCGCCATGGTGGGAACTCGAGTACCTTCCCTCTATGGTGAAAAAATTGCTTATCAAATTGCCGAAGCTATCGCCGCTGGCGGAGCTGTTATTGTTAGCGGACTTGCTTTTGGTATTGATGCTTTTTGTCATTTTTCCGCCGTGAAGCAAAGGAAACCTACCGTGGCTATCCTGGCATCCGGCGTTACCACTATTACTCCACGGGGACATTATGCACTTGGCCGAAAAATTCTGGAAACAGGGGGAAGTATCATTTCGGAATATCCGCCGTGCCATTCATCATTTAAGGGAAACTTTCTGGAGCGAAACCGTATTATTTCGGGCATGGCTGATACTACTATTGTGATTGAGGCAAAAGACAAGTCGGGGGCCCTCATTACGGCTCGCCATGCTTTTGATCAAAATCGGACTATTTATGCTCTCATTGGAGATATTAACCGGTCACAGTCACAAGGCTGCCTGCAACTTATTCAAAAAGAAATGGCCTCACCCATTTTTTCGGTATCCCAACTTTTAAGAGAGCTGGGATTTCATCCAAAACGGGATCGATTATCTGCTTTACCGTCGGAGGAAAAATATCTTGCCGATATGATAAACGAAAGAACCCTTTCGACCGAAGAATTAGTCTATAAATCTTATTTTCCCATGGAAAAAATTCACATTTTGCTCAGCCGGCTTGAACTGAAGAATTACATACGCAAAAACAGGGAAGGGAAATGGGAAATGTTCTCCCCCTTGATTTCATGAAACAAAGGGTGGGAGGTTACTATTTAAATACTTAAACTCGTCACCCGATGCACTTCGGCTAAACTTGTTATTCCTTTCAGAACTTTTATCACGCCGTCTTCGCGCATTACAAGCATTCCTTTACGACGGGCCGCTTCGATTAATTTCATACTGCTCGCTTTGTTAAGGACGAGATCCCTGATTTCATTATCGATATCTAAAACTTCCAAGAGTGCCACTCGGCCTTTATATCCTGTGTGACTGCACTGCTCACATCCTTCGGCTATCGGTAATTTCTCCGGAATTTCCAAAACAAGAGATGGCTGAATTTTTTTTATGAACTCGAGACTTCTCTTCAGTTCTTCCAAAGTAGCCGCTGGAATCGGTTGATTTTGGGAACAATGAGAGCACAATTTTCTTACCAGACGCTGTGCCACGATGGTATCGAGAGCGGGAGCAACCATGAAGGCCGGTAATCCGATGTTAATGAGGCGCGGTATCGTTTCGATCGCACTGTTAGTATGGAGTGTGCTTAATAAAACATGCCCCGTTAAGGCTGACTGTGCTGCCACTTCCGCCGTTTCGAGATCGCGGATTTCTCCGAGCATTACAATGTCCGGATCTTGCCTTAAAATGGCGCGTAGCCCGTTGCTGAAATTATATCCGCGTTTTTCATTCACCTGGCTTTGAGAAATGCCCGGCAAATGGTATTCAATCGGATCTTCAAGAGTTATTATTTTTGCTTCGGGGCGATTTAATGTTTGCAACAAAGCATAGAGGGTGGTTGTTTTTCCTGATCCTGTGGGGCCCGTTATGACAATCATTCCGGTTTTCAAATTGATGAGATTTTTAATATGGTTCAGATTTGCTCCCCAAAATCCCATTTCTTCAAATGTCTCGATATGCCTTTCGCTATCAAGAAGACGACACACAAACGTTTCGCCATATTCCGTCGGTAAAGCCGATACGCGCACATCAACTTTTCGATTATTCACCATGAAACTATACCGTCCGTCTTGCGGTTCGTTGGCAATGTTCAATTTCATTTTGCACTGATATTTGATCTGGTTTCCTATATTCGTAAAAATCGCTTTTTCTATGGTAAAAATTTCGTGAAGAAGTCCGTCAATTCGGAATCTGACACGCACAAAATTTTCTTCCGGTTCATAGTGAATATCAGAAGCTCCTGTTTTCAATGCACCGATGTTCAAAAGATAAACGGCCTCCTCGGAGGTCGTGACTTTAATTCTTTCCTGTATATCGCGAAGATCATGAATTTCATCTTCGAAAGCTTTTATTTTTTCTTCCTGAACGCTGGTATCCAGCTCTTTTTTTATTTTATATTGCTCCGTTTCATAAAGATGCATGGCTTCTTTTAAACCATCGTCGGTGGCAATGCTCATATTCAAGAGGTATCCTTCCTGTTTCAGTTTTTCCAAGATTTCTTTCGTTTTTTGATTTTCCGGATCCGCTACTGCTATACGTAATTTTTTCCCGACTTTAAAAAAGGGAATAATAAGCCCTTCGCGAGCTTCTTCTGGCGTAAGGATCCGCAAAAGATCGGGATTGATCGGACTGAGTCCTACATTGACGTATGAAATTCCCAGTTCACGCGCCTTTTGTATTGCGGCCCGCTCTTTAAACTCACGGTTTATTTTGGTCAGGTTTTGATCGGTCGTTTGAGTCATAGCATAAGACCAGTGGCATTTTGATACTCAATTTTTGTTTTTGTCAGTTGCGCGGCGAGATCGGGTAATCGATCCGACTCTCCCAGACCTCCGTTTGGGAGTTGCAATCCAAAAAGAGGAGCAACGGCGGATACCGCTTGTTGTTTTTGTAAAATTACATTCAAGACATTGTTAGCTTCTTTGAAAAGGGGGTCGTAGAGGGAAATTTTTTCTAATATTTTTTTATATTCCTGTTTTATTTCTCGAGCAATTTCTGGACTTAATTGCGTCGAAGCAGCTTCTGCTTTTGATTTAAAACTTACGAGTGCTAACTGAGCGGGTGCCAAATGCTGAAGCGCCGCTTCGCGAAAACTTTCAAATTTCGGCCGTAGGGACAACATTTCGGCTATTTCTTTTTCGCAATTTGATTTTGGCAAAAGTTTCAATTCCTCTATAAGTACCTGCGTCGCGTTTTGACTTTCGGCTTCCGTCATATTTTTTATATTTTCAACCTTTCCCATTGCCTCCCGAAGTCTCTGTTCCTCAGCCGGAGTTAACTTTCCAGATTCCAAAGCATTATTGGCTTTTCTCGTAAGTTCGGGCAATTTCCCGGCATTCCCTCCTCCTTCAGGAGTTTCCGTTGTTTTCACTTCTACTCCCGGATTCGTCAAATCGGCAAAAAATACAAAACGGTTGGAATGCAACAAATTTTCCAAATTCTTTTTCATATGTTTAACAATTGTTTATCGATGTCTAAAAGCATGGTGGCTTCTGATGCCTGTGATTGCTTTTCTTTTTCCTTCAGCTCCTGTTTCCTTTCTTCATGTATTTCGTTCATGGTTTTATACAGGTTATCAGCCGCCTTTTCACTTTCCTCTTTTTCAATCTGTTCCACTTTTTGCTGTAAATTCGTTTCTGAACTGCTAATTTTATTCAGGGCCGTATTGGTCAATACTTCATCAGCATTGGCATAAAGCAATTCGATGGCTTTTAGCTGGTCTTCCTTCAAGTATTTAGCGAATACGGAACTTTTGAGTTGTGCCACCACTTTTTGTGCTGGATCCATAAAGTTTTTTAAATCTATTTATTATACCATTTTTTACCATAAAAAAATAGGCAAAAGCTTGCGCGATTCTTTATAAGTCGACTCGGTTATTCATGGTGTTTTCGGTAAAAACTCCCCGGCTCCTCGCTTAGCCTATCAGCCTTTTAAGATTTTCAAGTGCTTTGTTGAGTTTTTGAACGAAAAATTCTTTCGGAGATTCATTTTCGCCGGGAGTGAACAAAAAGCTGCATCCTCCCTCTTCCACAGTTTTTTTAAGGGTGGGCGAAAGTATATCGTAATAGTAACCGGGGGTATCATGATTGAAATTCCGGACAAGATTATTTTTATCCGGCTCGCTTACGAAAATAACTAAAAATTGGCGTGTTTTAACGAACTCTTCCCAACGTCCTTCTGTTTCTAAAACTTTTCTATCCGAACCGCCGAAAGTGAAAGGGAGGGCCACAAGAGTTATGCGGGTATTTAAAGG
>CAYSYL010000031.1:0-14044 GCA_964435355.1 uncultured Candidatus Peribacteria bacterium
GGGTTAGGGTTGGGTTCGCCTCGGCGGCTTTTTTAGGCTATAATAAAGATGTATTGTTTGAAATATGGAAGAAATTTTTAATATAATTGCGAGTGTCATTCTGATCGGGGCGATTGTGTACGTCGCTTTTAAGGTGGTGAAATTTATGATTCATCACGCGGCAGATCATGCCCGCTGTTATGACATGGTTTTTTTACGTATTATGATTCCTAAAAAGGAGTCTCAACAGGATAGAGAGAAAGAACAGGCGGCCTTTTCGGCTCAAAAGGATTTTAAAATGATGGCGGGTGTGGCGGCTCATTTATATGAATCGCTCCACAGTATCCATACTCACGATCTTAAGCATTATTTTATTGGTCAGGATTATTTATCTTTAGAATATGCCGTTATTGAAAATCAGATCTACTTTTATGCCGTTATTCCGAGAGAGTTGAAAAGCCTGTTTGAAAAGCAGGTTACTTCGTTTTATACGGACTGTTACATTGAGCAAGTGGATGACTACAACATTTTCAAGCCAAATTCCAAAGTGGCAGCCTGTACAATGCAGTTGGCAAAAGAGTATTATTATCCGATTAAAACGTATGCTCATTTGAATTCGGATCCGATGAACAATCTGACGAATGTTTTGTCGAAACTTGGCCATGAAGACGGAGCTTCGATACAAATCCTTATTAAGCCGAAGGATAATCATTGGCAGCATAAGGGAAGAGAGGAAGCGAAAAATATTTTTAACCAGAAAAAGAAGCATAGTTTCAGTTTTAATCCTCTTAAGATTCTCGGAGCTTTTTTCGAATTTATGGTTAAGGGGGAATCAAAACCTTCCGAAGCTCCTGAAGCAGTTTCCCGTAGCACTCCTCTTGCCGATGAAGAGGTAAAGGCGATGGAAGAGAAAAATTCCCGTGCCGGTTATGAAGTGATTATTCGTATTGTGACATCGGCTCCTACAGAACGTGAAGCGAAAGCTCATTTACAAAATATTAAAAGCGCTTTTGCCCAGTATACAGCTCCCAATGCCAATAGTTTTATGTATTCCAAGCTGGTTTCCGAAAAGCGTATTGTCAAAGATTATATTTTCAGGCGTTTTCGAAGGACGTGGCGGCAGGTTCTCAGTGGGAATAAAACATTACTTTCTTCCGATGAGCTTGCCAGTTTATGGCATCTTCCCGATATTAACTATAATAAAACTCCGACTATCGTATGGCAAAACTATAAAGTGGCGCCTCCTCCCGCCAACATTCCTAAAGAGGGTATCATTTTAGGACACAATGTTTACCGGGGTGAAGTGAAAGAGATACGAATGAAACGTGAAGATCGTTTTCGGCATTTTTATGTTATTGGACAAACGGGTACTGGTAAATCTTCTATTTTCCAGACTATGATTCGCCAGGATTTGAAAAACGGAGACGGGATTGGCGTTATCGACCCCCATGGGTCTTTGATCGACGATATTTTACCTTTTATTCCACGGGAGCGTGCGGATGACGTGATTTATTTCAATCCGGGAGATCTTGAGCGACCTATTGGATTGAACCTGCTTGAAGGTGATACGTGGGAAGAAAAAGAGTACGTTGCGATGGAAGCCATGAATATTATGATTAAACTTTTTAATGAAGAGATTTTTGGGCCTCGTATTCAGGACTATTTCCGTAACGGCTGTTTAACTCTTATGTCTGATCCAGAAGGTGGAGCTTTGACAGATATCGTTCGTCTTTTTACTGATGATGATTATGGAAAATTGAAAGTTGAACATGTAAAAAATCCTATTGTTAAGTCTTTCTGGGAAAACCAGATGGCGAAAACGGGAGCGAGAGAAAAACAAGAAATGATTCCTTACTTTGCCGCGAAATTCGGTCAATTCGTGACGAATTCGATGATGCGTAATATTATCGGCCAATCGAAATCGGCTTTTAATTTTACGAAAGCCATGAATGAAAATAAGATTTTACTTATCAATCTTTCGAAAGGAGAGGTTGGTGAAATCAATTCCCGTTTGCTCGGTTTGATTATCGTTTCAAAGCTTCAAATGGCTGCCCTGGCACGCCAAAAAATGCCGAAAGATCAGCGAAAAGATTTCTTTCTTTATATCGATGAGTTTCAAAATTACGTGACGGATAGTATCGAAGTTATTCTTTCTGAAGCCAGAAAGTACCGTCTCAGCCTGAATATGGCCCATCAGTACATTGCTCAATTGGAAGGTGCTGATCGAAAATCTAAGGTAAAAGATGCCGTATTTGGTAACGTCGGAAGTATTTTATCCTATAAAATAGGCGCTCAGGATGCTGAATATATGGCCAAAGAGATGGCGCCTGTCTTTAGTGAACAGGATCTTATAAACCTAGATAAGTTTAAGGCGGTTATGAAGCTTTCTATCGACACTCAGCCAAGCCGTCCTTTTAGTATCACTCCTTTGAATCCTTATACTGAGAAAGGTGATCATGAAGCAGCAGAAGCCTATAAACAGTTATCACGTTTAAAATACGGGAGAGATCGTGATTTCGTTGAGCGAGAAATTTTACGGAGAATTGGAGCTGTTATGTAACATTATCCTTTCACTGCGTAGGTCAGCACTTCATTAAAGTGCAATATTTTGCGAAATATGCAATTACTTATGTCACCTTTTGGCTTTTATTTGTGGTAGAATGTAAGGATTTGTATCAAAAACAAAAACAAAAATAATTATTATGTCAAAAATTATTGCCTCAAAAAAAAGCACCAGCTTTTATATCCTTCTTTTTTGTTGCTTCCATTATTTTTATACAGGACCCGCGAGCTTAGTTTACGCCGATTCTAATAATTTAGTATTGGAAGAGTTTACTCCACCTTCTGACGGCGAAGTGTCGACGTATACGAAGACGTTTCTTATCTCCGCTTATTATTCTCCCCTGCCGAATCAAATAAAATACGTCACGGGCAGTTATGATGGTGATATTCGATTAAATGGAGATGGAGTTAAAGCAGCTGATGGTACGGAAGTGTATCCTGGGATGGTGGCCGCTCCTAAAAGCTATAGTTTTGGAACGAAAATGAAAATTCCTGGAATCGGTATTGTGGCCGTGCATGATAGAGGTGGAGCCATTGTTCATGCTGGCGAAAGGAACAATTCGTATGATCGACTTGATGTATGGATGGGGTATGGAGACATCGGGCTTCAAAGGGCTTTGGAATGGGGAAAACGGTCTCTTGATGTTGTCGTATATGGCATTGCTCCCGAAATTAATGAAGAAGTTACTCTTCCGCATTACACACCAGATGAAAAAATTCCTCGATCTGTTCCAATACAATTATTTCAGGAAACTTTGACACTCGGGGATGAAGGAGATGAGGTAAAAAAACTGCAAGAGTATCTACAAAAGCTCGATTACTATTCGGGAGAACCAAGCGGTGTTTTTGATGATACGACGTATGATGCCGTTACGGAGCTTCAAATTGATTCGCAAATTATATCAGCTCCTGAGGATTTCGGAGCTGGTCATGTTGGACCGAAAACTATGCAAATATTGGCAAGTAAAATTGTTGGAGAGTCAACTGTAAAAGAGAAATCCCAGCTTGTTATTTCGGCTGATGGTTTTGAAAACGATCTTTCACCCGGATCTAAAGGGGCCGATGTAACGAAACTTCAAGAAGAACTTATACGACTTCACTTTCTAGGAGTTGAACCGACGGGTTTTTATGGGGAGGTGACTGATCATGCGGTTTTCAAATTTCAACAAAGTCAAAATATTGTGGAAGATGAAAGTTCGCCAGGGGCCGGCATTTTTGGACCCTCCACTCGTAGCGTTTTAAATGAGATTTTACGAGAAAGAGCTCGGGTTGAAACAGCAGTAAGTCTGGAAAATCAGTAAAGTATATATTGCCAAAAAATGATATGGATATTGATAAAGATCCTTTAAAGGAGCAACCATCATACTTAGTTCCTCTTACTATCATACCTTTTGAACTATTGAGAAGTTTTCGTGATAGGGTTCTTACTATTCACAACAAAAAAACTGCAGAACATGAGCGTAATGCTCCCAAAACAAATGCAATGGGTTATTATAGTGTGGAAAGACATTTTTCCGATTATACCGCTGATATTGGGTCTTTCCCTGAGGAGTGGCATATCGTCGATTCCCCTTTTCGAAATAATCTTGAAGGGTTTATTGCTCAAGAGTTTGGACGACATAGTTTAGCTGGGACTTTCTTTGATGTTTTAGATGTCGGCTGTGGGAGAGGAGATTTTCTCCTCGATGTCTTTGAAGCTCTTATTTCTCAGAAAGGCTTGAAATATGATGAAAAGACTGTTCGAAAATATTTAAAACTTGTTGGTATAAGTCTCAATGATTTTCGAAGCGTACGTGGTGGTCTTTTTTCGAAAGAGGGTCAATGGCACAGAAAGACGACTGAAGAAGATTAGAAAAATGCCGGAGCTGACTATATTGTTGGAGATGCCGTTCACATGAAAAGCCTTTTAAAGACACAAAGACATGAGGCTTTTGATTTAATTGTTTCACATACCGCTTTACCTTACATTGAACCCGACAAAATGAGAGCGTTGGTGGTGAGGCAAATTTATAATTCGTTAAAGCCTGGAGGATTTGCCGCTTTGACGGTAACTAATTTATTGAGAAGTAGTAATGTCGATACTTTGGAAACATATGAGGATATTGAAAAAGTTACCGCTTATCTTAATCGTGTTTTCGCTTCTCGTGGACTTCAAATTTTGATCAATCAAATTCCGATTCGAATTACTGATTCTGAGGGCATAGTGCAGGAACTTTACGGAGAATGCCGAATTCTTATGAAAAAAAACGATCGACCATTTTATTTTCCGATCCCTTACGATATAAAGGGACAACAGATGGATGTGCATGAATGGGCACGAATTTTGCCAGCTACTTAGCTTCTTATCTCTTTTATATATTTTTCAGTACCGCTGTTTTAAGGAGTTCTTTTTCGAGGACAAAAAGAGCTTTTTGGATTTTTTTATCGTTGGAAGGAATTTTTCCGTTTGGGAAATACCTCTTTTGTCCGTCACTTATTCTTTCCTTAAGAGTGACCATTTTGTCATGTTTTACCCGTTTATCGGCATAATATAATATTTTTTCTTCAATCGTCGTCGGACGATCCTTTTTTTTAGCTGCAATTAAGGATTTGTATCCATGTTTTTTTATCATTACTGCTACCTCTTGGTTATATTTTTTTACAATTTGGTATCCCGCTTCTGCATGTCCTATGACGTGATATTTTTTAATATATCGTCGCCATGTTTTTAATTCCATTTTTGTCGGCTTGTGAGGTATTTTTTTAAAATCGACTTCAGCAAAATCACACAGTTTTACGATGTCGTGAAGTAGTGCGGCTGTTTTTAGTTCACGTAGTTTAATGGGCTGTCCCTTTTTTTGGATAGCTTTCCCTAGTTTTAACGCTACACGAGCTACTGCTTTCATATGTGCCCTGATATTTTTGGGCACTCGATATTTTTTATATATCTTCTGAATATATATGTCGGGAGTTTTCATCTTTATATTCAAAAAAAAGTGAAATAGTATTTTCGGGTAAGACTTCTCTAACTCTTTCGGGCCATTCAATGAGGCAGTATGTTTTTTTTAATGCTTTATTTTTCCCTTTTACATGGCTTCGATTAAAGATTTCTTGAAGATCCTGAAGCATAAGTTCATCAGCTTTTTCGATGCGATAGAAGTCAAAGTGATACACGTCTACTTTTGCAGTTTTGTATTCTCGTAACAAAGTGTAGGTTGGACTTTTAATCTGCTCTTTCGGTATTCCGATAGAGGCAGCAAAGCCCTTAACAAACGTTGTTTTTCCACTCCCTAAGTTCCCATAGAGTGCAAAAATAGTACTTTTTGAATTAAGCGCCATTTCTTTAGCTATGTTGAGAGTTTCTCCTACCGTAGTTGTCACAACTTTCATTTTTGAAATTTAAGATTTTTTATGTTATAATATATGGATTTATTATAAAAACAAAATTATGAAAAAAATACCAAAAGTTCAGAAATTCAAAGCTTTTCATGGTGGTCACTGGGCTTTAATGTTTGTAGCTCTTACGGGAGCTCTTTTTCTTGCCCAAAAAAATATGGGAGATTTTAATGCCAGTGTTATTCCCACAAAAACAGCTGCCCCGTATGATGGAACGACCCTTCCTTTACTGAAAACGGTCAACTGGGTCAAACTCAGCTCAAAAGAGTGGTCTCTTTCGTATGATGAAATACCGGCTGATAAGATGCAGCCTCTTCCACTCTATGATGCCCAGGTACTACAAACTTCTACGGCAAAACTCAGTTGGAAGGATGAAAAAGATATTGCCATTCGAAACAGCAAAATAACCTATAGTACTCCTTACATGGGTGATTATCAGCTTGATGGACTAGAGTATGCCGGTAGTCATTTGGCTATTGATATTAAAACACCTGTTAATACTCCCGTGTATGTTATTGGTAATGGCGTAGTTGTCAAAACTGCCGATCAGCCAAGTGGTTTTGGAAAGCATATTGTGGTACGACACGATAATTTTCCATCTTATGAAAATCCGAATGACAAAGTGACTCTTTATTCAAGTTATAATCATTTAAATCAAATTCTTGTGGCTGAAGGGGATGTGGTTACGAAAGGTCAATTAATCGCAAAAAGTGGGTCGACAGGAACCGCTTCCACGCCTCATCTTCATTTTCAAATTGATAATGATAAAGCTCCTTGGCATCCTTACTGGCCTTTTACTTATAAAGAGGCCTCCGATGCCGGACTTTCTTTTTTCGAAGCGATCAATGCTGGTCTCGGTAAAGACAAAGCTCTTGAGACGACTATTAATCCTATGCTCTATGTTCAAAAATATGCCAAAGGAGGGTCCTCTACTTCTTCAGTGAATACTTCTCCTGCTTCAGTAACTCCTGCGCCAACTTCTTCTGTCGATGAGTTACCTCCCGTTAATAATGAAGATGTCTCTTCTCATTCAGCAGATACTGAGGATCAAGCTGAAGTACCAAAAATTGATAATGAAGATAGTCACACGGAAAATGCTGATATCTCTCACCAGGAAGAGGTTTCCAATATTCAGCCAGAGCCGGCTGTTGAAGCTACCGCTTTTGATTTAGAACATGATAAAAATTTCGTGGTCGATAAACCCCTTAATTTTACCATTAAAGCTGTCGATGAGGATGGAAATGTAGCCGTAACGTATAAACCAGATCAGGCGGTGTATGTTCAAGTTTTAAGTGGTGGGGCAGAGGTACCTAAAGCTATTTCTAAAGAAAGTTTTATCGATGGAAAAGCTCAATTTGAAGTTTTCCCTACCGCCGCTATCGGACTTCAAATTAAAGCCACTGACAATACCATTACGGGAGAAAGTGATATTATGCAAAGCGCCCTTTTTAGTGATTTACGAGAAGACAATTTTTCTTATGATGCGGTAAGATTCCTGAAGGATCATGGTGTTATTAGTGGGTATGAAGATGGGACTTTTAGGCCGGATCAGGTAGTGACACGAGCGGAGGCTCTAAAGCTTATTGCCAAAACATTAGCTATAAACACTACTTCGAGCGGGAAACTCCCCTTTCACGATGTAAGTGAGCACGACTGGCATTGGCCTTTTGTTATGGCGGCGTACGAACGACGAATTGTTGGCGGATATGAGGATGGCACTTTTAAACCGGCTCAAACAGTTAATAAGGCAGAATTCCTTAAAATGTTAATGATTGCTGCCAAAGAAAAAGTTCCTTCTGAAGTAAAATCTGTACCTTTTGATGATGTTGCTATTTCTGACTGGTATGCCCCGTATGCTTTTGTTGCTTCCGATAAAAATATTCTTCCTCTTAAAAGTTCAGCCTTTGATGGTGATAAAGGAATGACCCGCGCAGAAACTGCTGCAACTCTTTATCGACTTGTCCTCTCTCAGTTGAACAACAAGTATCGTTATGAAGATTCATTGAGAGTGTCGAAGAGCAAGGCAAGAAATTTCTTTGGTGAGTAAAATAATGGGGATATTCACTAAAATTCTTGTTTGTAATAATTTATCGATCTTGCTTTTATTTTATTGTATACTTTATAAGTATTGATGTTTTGTATTTTTTTGCGCGCTCGTAGCTCAGTTGGATAGAGCAGTGCCCTTCTAAGGCAAAGGTCGGCCGTTCGAATCGGCCCGGGCGCACCAATTACCTCCTTTCATGCATCTCAGTACTCAAGAATGCGTCATTAAAGTTTTTCATCATCATCCTTTCATTTTCTTTTTAAGGTTCATTAAAATTTTTATCGCTTCACTTCCTTTTGTTTTTATGGCTTTTCTAGTGGGATCAGCTTTAACATCGGAACAATTGGCACTTATCTTGACCATTATTATTGCTCTTTTTTCTCTGTTTACAGCTTATGATTTTGTTATTTTTTATTTAGACCGTTTGATCGTTACGAATCGCAGGATTGTTCATATCGATTGGCATAACCTTCTTTCAAGAGGCGAACAAGAAGCAGAACTAAAGGACATTCAAGATATTGAAACGGTGGAAAATGGGATATTTTCTTCCATTAAGCTTTTTGATTTCGGAACTTTCTGGCTTGAAACGGCTTCAACAAAAACAACCATAACTTTTAAAGATGCTCCTGATCCTGAAGGTATCAAACACTTAATCTACCAATTGCAAACAAAGGATTGTAAAATCGATAGCGACAATCATAACACTCCTCATGATTCAGCGAAAAAGGACAATCAGTGATACGCCGATAACTTCAGAGGTGTTGCCAACCGAAAAGCAAGAGATAGATACATTGGAGGTAACCTTGCGTCCGAAAAGTTTAGAAGAATATATTGGTCAAACTGATGTAAAAAAAAATCTGAAAGTCTTTATTCAAGCCGCAAAAAAAAGGAATGAATGCCTGGAGCATGTTTTATTTCACGGGCCTCCCGGGTTAGGAAAAACGACTCTGGCTTCTATTATTGGTCATGAAATGGGGGTAAATGTCCGCGTCACTTCAGGACCGGCATTGGAAAAACAAGGTGATTTGGCTTCTATTATAACTAATCTTAGAGAGCGGGATATTTTGTTTATTGATGAAATCCATCGACTTAAACCGGCAGTAGAGGAAATACTTTATACCGCTATGGAGGATTTTGCCCTTGATTTGGTTTTGGGAAAAGGTCCATCGGCCCGATCGATGCGGCTTAAACTTCCCCGATTTACCCTTATTGGAGCCACAACTAAGATGAGTATGATTTCTTCTCCATTGCGAGACCGTTTTGGTTCGCTGTATCGTTTAGATTTTTACGATACCAGAAGTATTCAAGCCATCATCGAACGATCGGCAGCTATTTTAGGGTGCCGTATTGAAAATGAGGCGGCCGAAAGATTGGCTCAATCTTCAAGGCAAACTCCCAGAATTGCTAATCGATTGCTTCGGAGAGTGAGGGATTATGCCGAAGTTCATGATAAATCAATTATTGATGCCGCCGTTGTCGATCTGTCACTTAAAAGTTTAGGCGTAGATCAGTTGGGGCTTGATTCGACTGATCGTGCTATTTTAACGAGTATTATGACGAAGTTCAGTGGAGGTCCCGTTGGGCTTAATACTCTTTCTGCTTCCATTTCAGAAGAAGAGGCAACTGTCGAAGATGTTTATGAGCCGTATTTGCTTAAGCTTGGTTTTTTGGAGAGAACTTCCCGCGGAAGACTCGTGACAGAAAAAGCTTATATTCATCTTGGACTTTCTAAAGATACTTCTCCGGCTAATTATTGATAAATTTGATTTCATTGCAGTTTTATTAAGTGCTTAATCAGTTATTGGCTGTGACCGAGATGGGAAGAAGTCTCGTAAATTTCAAGAGAAAAATTCCACTAGCTCGGCTTTTAATGCTCGATGGGTAATTGATTACAACAACAGATTGGATGTTCCATGCCAATGTATTGTGATGGCGGAGTTTTCCTCATTGAAAAATCGAATGCATTGCCTGACGCAGGAACTCATGATTGAATGACAATATATTTGAAATAAAAGCTTGTTTCACGTATTGTGAAGCTTGGCTTTTATTTTCTTTATGCTTCTCAATATGTTTCTGAATTTAATGAAAAACAGGGGGAAAAGCTTTTTTTTCGTAATTTTTTCTTTAGCTGTCGTTTCTTTCCTTTTTTTGGGGTGTCAAAATACTGAACAAAAAGCTCCAATTATTGATGACCAGCCTATGGAACGACGCGTGGGCGAATTAAAGTCACTTGGCTCTGTGGTCATGTCTAACCAAGGAACTCATTTATTGCAAATGGATAATGGAGATATTATCGTGCTTCGAAGCCTGCAGGTGAATCTGGATGATCCAACGTATGTAAACAAAATTGTTGAAGTGCGAGGAGTTTTACAATACACCAGCGACAATAAGCAACTCATGGATGTCATGAATATTGATGTTTTGGATGAAACGCCCCATGAAATTGCTAAGGCGCCCCAATGGAGAGAATACATCAATCCTTCAGCAGGATTTCAACTTAAATATCGGGATGATTTGAAATTGAAAGAAGAAACTGATGAAAACTCGAATACCCTTGTTATTTTTACCCGAGAAGTTGCTCCTGTCCAAAAATCAGAGATCGAGGAGACAAGCCAAACGAGTGAAGTTCAAGTCCCGGGAAGTGCAATGAAAAAGGATATTATTTTACATAGCTTTACGGTCACTAAAGATAGTCAGTCAAATATATCCAAGGAAAGCTCCGATTCACATCTTTTAGAGCTGATGACTCAAAGCAAAATTGAAGATTTGCAAAAAGAAGGTATTGCACGCAGTAAAATAGGGATCGATTCTCTTGATGCCTTTAAGCAAGTGAGAGGAGATCAAACTATCTATCACCTTTTGAATAACGATAATTGGTATCGAATAGTGATTGAAACAGGAAATGCCGATGATATGAGTTTGGAAGACCAAAACCTTTTTTATGAAATGCTGGCTACTTTCAAACTTATAACTATTGATTCAGCTCCTTCTAATGCCAATCCCGTAGAAACATCTAAGTCTATGGGGGCTGCTGCGGTGGAGGAAACCAATACGTCATCGAGTGAATCCGAGGAGGTTCGGGACATGACAGAAGAAGACCTACCAATCACTCCAACAGCAGCTGTAGTTGCTCCTGTGAAAGATTTCGTTGCGCTTCAAAGTGAAAGCTATGGATTTGAAATGCAATATCCTAAAAATTGGTACTATGCCGGGACACCGGCGGAAGAACAGGGTGTTTTGAGGCACTATGATTTTGATTCCCAGAAACTTGAAGAGGGTAAAGGACTCGTAACTCTCGATGTTATGAACAGTGCCATTCCATCCAATGCCACCCAAAGTTAGCACACCAACATCTTTACGGTAAAAAATAGTAGTAATATTGAAATATTCCGGAAGGGGGAAGGGAAAAAAATATATCGGCTAATTGGCCCACTCAGTATGGAAGATACGCTTCTTCAGATGGCGGCTAGCATTATCGAGAAATAATTTTGCTGAATTTTCTTGATTTCTTAGACTTAGCACTCTATAATAATGAGTGCTAAGTTCTTTGTATAAAAGCATAAGATCATAAACACCCTTTCGGTAAAGTGATTTTAGGCTCTCCTCCATAGGTTTTAATGGGGAATTATGCTAGAATTTGGAGAAATTAAATAATTTATAAAAATTCGTATGTCAGATTTTCGTTTTGATAAATTTACCAAAGAGGCAAAGCAGGCGTTAATCTTTGCTCAAGAGAAAGCTAAGGAGTCAAAACTTAATTATGTCGGAACCGAACATATTCTTATTGGAATTCTTTCTCAATCAAACTCTCTGGGAGCCACCGTTTTACTCAATTTCGGAGTTTCTATTGAAAACGTTTTTCTCGTGCTTAAAACCGTTGGACGGATGACAACGCTTGCTCAACAAAACCCTCAAAAAGGTTGGGGAGGTCTCAGTGGCTTTGCAAAAAAGGTTATTGAAGGAGCCGTTATGTCTGCCCATCAATTTAACCATTCCTATGTGGGAACCGAGCATTTATTGTTTGCCCTTGTTTCTCAGGAAAATACAGCGGCAACCGTTATTTTAGAGAATATGAAAGTTAATCCACAGTCAATAAAGGACCAGTTAATGCAGGCTTTCGAAAAAAATAGAGAAACCGGCCGGGGTGCTCCTTCCATGGGAGGGCAAAACGCACAACAAATGAATCCGATTGAGTTCTTTTTAAGTGGATTGCATGGCGTTCTTGTGGGAAATATGAATCAAATGGGGAAAGAGGGGTATAAGGATGCTCATAAGCATAAGCAGGGTAGTCCGGAAGAAAAACAGAGTAAAACCCCGGCGCTTGATTATTTCACGACGGACCTGATGCAAGAGTATCGGCAGGGAAAAATGACTCCTGTTATCGGACGTCAAAAAGAGATTGACCGGATGACCAGTATTTTGTGTCGTAAAACAAAAAATAACCCTGTCCTTATCGGAGAGCCAGGTGTGGGTAAAACCGCTGTTGTGGAAGGACTTGTTCAGGCAATTGCCAACGAGCAGGTTCCGGATAGCATGCTCGATAAAAAAATCTTATCACTTTCCATGACCTCTATTGTTGCCGGAACGAAATATCGTGGAGAGTTTGAAGAACGTATTAAGCAGATTATTGATGAAGCAGCTTCACTTAACAATGTCATCCTCTTTATCGATGAACTTCATAGTGTCATAGGTGCTGGCTCTGCCGAAGGAAGTCTTGATGCCGCCAATATACTTAAACCGGCACTTTCTCGGGGTAAAATACAGGTTATTGGGGCTTCGACCATTACTGAATATAGAAAGCACATTGAAAATGATTCCGCTCTGGAACGTCGGTTCCAACCGGTCATGGTAAAAGAAGCCAATGAAGAAGATTGTTTGGATATTCTCAAGGGACTCAGAGAAAGTTTTGAGGAGCATCACTCTTTGGTTATTACTGATGAAGCCCTTGCTTCTTCAGTTCAGCTTTCGAAACGCTATATCAACGATAGATTTTTACCGGATAAAGCTATCGATATGCTGGATGAAGCTTGCGCTATCAAGAGAATTAAGACCAAGGGTTCTACTGACAAAATCAAAAAACTTCAGGCGGAATTAAGCAAGATCATTAAAACAAAAGAAGAATCGGTCTCAAACCAGGATTATGAATATGCTGCAGAGCTTCGTAATCGGGAGCTTGAATTATTAAAGGAGATTGAAGCTCATAAAACTCTTAAAATACCACGGGATAAGCGTCCGATTGTTAATGAAGAAGATATTGCCAAAGTTGTTTCCAACATTACCGGAGTTCCCGTTACCCGTTTGGTTAAATCTGATATGGAAAAACTTATCGGATTGGAAGAGACTCTTAAAAAGAAGATCATCGGACAAGATGAAGCTGTTAAGGCTGTCAGCAAAGCAATTCAACGTTCACGAGCCGGATTTGCTGATCACAATCGTCCTATCGGATCTTTTATATTTATGGGACCAACGGGTGTTGGAAAAACAGAGCTGGTAAAGGCTATTGCCCAGGAAATTTATAATGATAAAGACGCTCTTATAAAAATAGACATGAGCGAGTTTATGGAACGCCATAATACTTCTCGATTAGTCGGGGCCACGGCGGGTTACGTCGGTTATGAAGATGGAGGCCAGTTAACTGAGGCGGTTCGACGCAAACCTTATGCGGTTGTTCTTTTTGATGAAATTGAAAAGGCTCATCCGGATGTTTTCAATTTGCTCCTTCAAATTTTAGAGGATGGCATGTTGACTGATAGTAAGGGCCGACATGTAGATTTTAAAAATACTATCATTATCATGACTTCAAATATTGGGGCTAAACGTTTGACGGATAGGGCAGCCCCTATTGGATTCGAATTGCCTACTGAAGAGCTTTTACAGGCAGAACAGGATTATGAAAGGAGTAAAACTGAGGTGTTATCCGAACTTAAAGAGCATTTCCGACCTGAGTTCCTGAATCGTATTGATAAAGTAGTGGTCTTTAGACCTCTTACTCATGAAAGTATCAAAGAAATCGTTAAACTTCATATTGGATATCTCAAAGATCGCCTTCATAAGAAAAATATTTCCGTAGAACTTTCTCCCGAC
>CAYSYL010000032.1:0-14008 GCA_964435355.1 uncultured Candidatus Peribacteria bacterium
TTCAATGATTCGTTTGAAGGAGCGTAGCCATCTATCTGTGTAAGTGTGCCGATTAAATTATTAAAGTAGCCGAGGAGTGATCCGTAGGATTGCTGTGAGCGCGAGATGCCGTCTCTGTTTCCGGCTTCGTCCTCCTGACTATTTCCTTTTGGCTTTTTTAATTTGGCGGCATTTTGCATAGTATCGATAATCGCACTTACCGCTTTATATTGCTGCGAATCTTTGCCACATTGGGCCTGGACTGCTCCCCGTATTTGGGGGAGTACCCGCAGAATCGAGTGTTCATTCTCCTTGAAGGATTTCATACGAGCCTCAACGGCTGCCTTATAGTGCTGTTCGAGTTCACTTTCCGCTCCATTGGCTTCGATAATATCATCCAGGAGAGAGGAAAACTGCGCAACGGTTTGTTTTGGTTCGGGTGGATTGTATCCATTGAATCCCTGGAGGTAGGTGAGAATATTTTGAGCTCTCAGGAGACGCGCCCCAAATGATCTTTCGGAATGTGAAGTCATAAAGAAAATTTTAAAGAAGAAAAATCCAGTAAATGGAGGGAGGCTGTTATATTACTTCTTTCAAAAACACCTCCTTTCTGAGAAGTGATATGACGGCAAATATAAGGTACGAAAAACCATAAAAAGCCATTATAATGGTTTCTTTCCCCTTCGGTCTGCTTCTTGGATTATCGTTTACTTCGGAATGAGTGATTGTACCTGAAAAAGGATATTTTCTACAACAGTTTTTTCTGATCTTTCACAAATACCGCCCAAGGTGTAGTTTTAAAAAACCTCTGAAAAACAGTTTAATAATAGGCTCGGTATCGGCCGAGCCTGATGTCTGTGCGCTCGCACCATGTGCTCGCTTCGTCGACTGCGCCAAATTCTCCTCACGTATATCACGATCAACGAGGAGAATTTTGGCTTATTCTTTTTATAAAAACGAGCTTTTCAGAGGCATCTTAGGATGTTCGGTCTTCTTTTGATCTTCTGCCTTGATAATCTTCAGGGCGAAAAGACGTATCTACTGAAGTCAGATCTAAGTGCAGATTTAGTGGGGCAAGAGATTCTTCCCCATCTTCAACTCTTGTTAGGAAGTATCTATCTTTCTCCATACTTTGTTCCAATAAAGTTGGGGTCGCATGTGATCCCAAATACTTCCACAACTCTTCCTTCTCGGCGTCCGAAAGCTGTGTGTAAAGAGTCATAAATTGAGCTTTAGCATCCTTCGAATCCTTCATGCCTTGTTGTATTAATTGTTGTTTTCCTTCTTCAGGTTTTGCGATATCATCATCTACCTCACCTGCACCGGCATCAATCCTATTTATAGCCCCGGCCCATTTATTAAATAATTTCAACATTTGAGCATGGGTAGGTTTTTCTCCTGTTTCTGATGAGTCGCTACCTTCCAAATAAGTTGATGTTCTTTCTGGCATAGTGAATTGGGGTTAATAACTATAGTTGTATTATAATATATTTTGCTAGGTAGCGCAACTATTGCGCTGGGAAACTATATTTCCCAATGTTTTGTTTAAAATTGAGGCGGACTAAAATCAGCTCTATCTCTCGTTGATTTTTCAGCAATCAAATTTACCTTTTGAATGGAAGGATTGGCCGTCGAATCATTGACCAGAAGCAAAGAAATTTAATAATGTGAAATACTGATGACAAAAGGATACTTTCTTTTATCTATCGTATTATTTCTGAAAGCTGAAGGACTGTTTTTTGAGCAGGAAGTATGTTTTCTTATGCCCGAAGGATAGTTTCTTAAATAAAAAGTATGTTTCCTAATGTCCGAAGGATAGTTTCTTAAATAAGAAAGATACATCCTAGAGCAGGAAGTATGAATCCTCATTAAAAAAGGATGCTTTCTGATGGTTTAGGGATATATTGCTGTGACCGGAGTGGGTTACATTTTGAAGTCTGTCCGTAAGGCTTCGATTTCGTCCCGGAGTTCGGCGGCTTTTTCAAACTCCATGTTCTGGGAAGCCAAGTCCATTTGCGCTTCCAACTCCTGTATGAAACGGCCCATTTCTTCGCGCGGGACTTTTTTGGGATCGATGTGACGCTCTCCTTTGCGCTCATCTTTTTTGCCGCGCATCATGGCGATATCTTTGATAGCTTTGATGACACTTTGAGGAGTAATGCCGTGTTTTTCATTGTATTCCTGCTGAATTTTACGACGTCGATTGGTTTCTCCAATGGCTTTTTTCATGGCATCGGTCATTCGATTGGCGTACATTACGACGAATCCATTGACGTTACGAGCACAACGACCGATGGTTTGGATGAGAGCTGAAGCGGAGCGAAGGAATCCTTCTTTATCGGCGTCCAGAATGGCAATGAAGGATACTTCCGGAAGATCCAAACCTTCACGCAAGAGGTTGATTCCCACCAGGACGTCAAATTTACCCAGGCGAAGGTCACGCAGTATTTCAATGCGTTCAAGGGTGTCGATATCTGAGTGGAGGTATCGTACTTTTATGTCGGCATCGGTTAAGTAATCTGTGAGGTCTTCCGCCGACCGTTTGGTGAGGGTCGTTACGAGCACTCGTTCTTTTCTTTCGATTCTCTTATGGATTTCGTGGAGGAGGTCGTCGATTTGATGCTCGCTTGGACGCACTTCCACTTGCGGGTCTATGAGTCCGGTCGGACGTATAATTTGTTCGGCGATATTTTTCTTTGATTTTTCGAGTTCGTAGGCCGCCGGTGTCGCAGATACGTAAATGGCCTGATTGACGAGCTTTTCAAATTCATCGAATTTTAACGGACGATTATCGTGAGCTGATGGTAGCCGGAAGCCATAATCCACCAGGGTTTGCTTGCGGGAGAAGTTTCCATTGTACATTCCGCCTATTTGAGGAATGGTCATGTGGGACTCATCAATGATCAACAAGTAATCATCAGGGAAGTAATCGAGGAGAGTGGCGGAAGGTGAACCGGCTTCGCGTTCGGCAAAATAACGGGTGTAGTTTTCTATTCCGGTGACATAGCCCGTTTCAACCAAGATTTCGAGATCATACTCGGTTCTCGTTTTGATGCGTTCCGCTTCCAATATTTTTCCCTGGGCTTTTAATTCGTTGTAACGAAGATCCAGGTCGCGGCGGATGTTATTAACGGCACGTTCTATTTTGTCCCGGCTTGTGACGTCATGTTTTGCCGGGAATATTTTTATGCTTTCCAACTCGCGAATGACTTCTCCGGTGAAGGAGTCCGCTTCCGTTATTTTTTCTATTTCATCTCCGAAAAATTCGAGCCGGAATATGGTGTCACGATCTGGAGGGAATATTTCGAGCGTATCTCCGAGCACATGGAACATTCCCTGTTTGAATTCAATCTGCGAACGGGTGTATTGGATATCGGTTAAATGGCGAAGAAGTTTGTCCCGTTTTCTTTCTTCTCCTGATTTTAATTCTATGGCGAACTTTCCGTACTCTTCTACATCTCCTAAACCATATATGCAGGAAACGGAGGCAACGATTAATACGTCCCGACGGGTTAACAGGTTGACGGTGGCGGCGTGGCGGAATTTATTTATTTCTTCATTGATGGAGGCGTCTTTTTCTATGTAGGTGTCGCTTGAAGGAATGTAGGCTTCCGGCTGATAATAATCGTAATAGGATACAAAATAACTGACGGCGTTTTCCGGGAAGAACTCCTTGAATTCGGCACATAGTTGTGCCGCAAGCGTTTTATTATGAGCGATGACAAGCGTCGGTTTTTGTACCTTCTGAATGATATTCGCCATGGTAAATGTTTTGCCGGAACCGGTGACTCCGAGGAGCGTCTGATGTTTTTCTCCTTTTTGTAATCCGCCGACTAACTTTTTTATAGCTTGCGGTTGATCTCCTGTCGGTTTGAAGGGTGAGGCAAGTTTAAAACTGTTCATATTTTTTTATGGTTTCACAAGAACTCAATTGTAAACGGTATGACTAAAAAATGAAAGTCTTTATCCTCCTATGATTTTTATGGCTTCTCGGGCAGTCAGCCTTTTTTCTGGATCATTATGGGTTGCTCGTATGATGAAGTCGGTAAAGCCATGGTGCATTTCTTCGTATTTTTCAGGCATACTCGTTGCAAAATAGGTTCGAAGCTTATCCTCTGGCAAGAAAATTCCACACAATTTTTGAAGCTCGATGGTACTATCATTTATTTGTTCCATTTGTTCTCTCCATCTTCTCGAAGAGGAATATAATGCTATTAATCCGACACTATACATATCCGTTGTTTCCGTGTCCTTTCCATGTCTTATTATTTCGGGGGACAGGAAAAGGGTTGTGCCGACTACTTCGTCTACTGGCCTCTCACCCATTATTCTCATCCTTTCAATATCTATTACGGCTATATCGTTTCCACTCCGTATTACATTTCCCGGCGATAAATCTCCATGGACCACTTTAGCGTCAGTTAAGGCCATAACAATTTTTAAAAGACCCTTGATGGAGGCTATTACTTCCGTTAAATATTCTCCTTGCTCTTTTTCGGAAAAATCCGCCAACTCTAATGAGCTTCCGGGGATGTAATTTAAAACTGCCAATGCATGAGTATTCGTATGATCGGTAGCCCGGTAGGTTGGTAAATGTTGCATGGGCATATCTACTTTTTGCCTCGCTTCTTTTGACCTATCATTTAATATTTTACTATCTATAGGACTCACCCGTAAAACTCTTTGATCCCCGTGTGAATTTATACACCTAAAAACTGACGTTCCCATTACAGGATTACATCCCAGTATTGCTTTTACTTTTAAAGTCTCTTCACCTACCGTCACATCATCTCCAACAGCTAAGGCGCTTATATCGTCTATTTCTTCATATCCCATCTTTGTACTCTTTTATCATCTAAAACAACATCTATTTATAATCCCAGATCTTTTCCTGTCAATAGATAATGGTGATTTTGAAGGGTGAGTACCGTGCAAAATCTGGATTTCATGAAAGTTCCCCATTTTCATTTGAAACGGCTATTTCCCATTTACCCTATACAAAAAACAGCTTTATCAGTACACTTTATTCAGGTAGTTTTTAACTCTTGCTATTGCAATTTTATTGCATTAATATGGTATCACTTTTTATGTCGTGATGATCTGTCAGTAATTTATTTTAATTGTCTCTATTGTACTATGTGTATGTACTACTTATCTGGGGGCATCACCGGCACTATTAAAATTAATAATATGAATTATATAAATAAAGTAGTAGCACTCATCTTTTCATTTTTCTTTTTGGGTATTTTTTCAGGGTGTGAAAACATTTCCTCTCCCTCATCTCCTCTCTCATCTCCTCCCGCACCTTCTATCTCAACTCCCATTAAGAATCCGATTTCTCCGCTACCTCCTTCGTCGCCTCCTATCCCTTCGCAAATCGATATTCCGGATAGCGAAAAAATAACGATTGTCACCAGTTTTTATCCTCTGGCGGATTTTGCAAAAGAGGTCGGGGGGAAACGGGTATTGATAAGAAATCTCGTCCCAGCAGGAGCAGAACCTCATGATTACGAACCCACTCCACAAGATATGGCTTCACTCGAAGAGGCCGATCTTTTTATTATTAATGGAGCTTCGTTTGAATCATGGACTGATCGTGTGAAAGAAAATCTTCGCGGCAAGAAAATAAGAATTATTGATATGAGTTCTTTTGTTCCATTGATTGAGTCTCATTCTCTGGAAAAAGAGACTCAAACTGCCGAAAATTCTCCTTCCGTCACCCCTCCTTCCAGCTTCGATAACGAAGGGGAGGTTCATGAATCTGGTCCTACGGATCCCCACTTTTGGCTGAGTCCAAAAATTGCCATTCAAGAGGTTGAAGTTATTCAAAATAATCTTGTCGCTTTAGATCCACGCGGAGTCACCACGTACTTGGAAAACGGGAAAACTTTTACTCAGGCTCTCAAAACACTGGATCAAAAATACTCTTCCGGGTTGAAAAACTGCACTTCCCGGGAATTTGTGACAACCCATACCGCGTTTGCCTATCTTGCCAAAGAGTATAACCTTCATCAGATTGCCATTGCCGGTCTTTCACCGGATCAAGAACCATCGCCCCAGCAATTAGCGGACATTGCCAAGCAATCTGAAGAGAAAAAAATAAAATATATCTTTTTTGAAACGCTGGTCAGCCCCAAACTGGCACAAACGATAGCTGAAGAGGTCGGCGCCGGCACTCTGGTGCTTAATCCCATCGAAGGGCTTACCGATCAAGAAATAGCCGAAGGAAAAAATTATATATCGGTTATGGAAGAGAATTTAAACCATCTTCGATTTGGGCTTGAATGCCCGTGACGCTAACTTTTGTGTCCATGGGTTAAACAGGTGTCGTGTTCTTTAAGAATGACTCCTTTTTTCTGGCAGTTCTTACACAAACCTACGAATTCCAAATAATGCGACTCAATGTGAAATTTTTGATAGTATGTTGCTATGTTTTTCTGCAAACTGGAAAAGTCTTTTCCTTCAAATTCCTCGAAACGATGGCAGTTTCGACACAGCAAATAATGATGACATTTGGGTTGCCCCTTTTCTCCTTTTTGAATATGACACCGAATAAAAGCATTGAGAGCTAAAACTTTATGCACTAATCCCAATTGCTGCAATAAATCCAATACCCGATAAATAGTCACGACGTCAGCTTTCACTTTTTGACGTTTGAGTTCATCCCTTATTTCATAGGGAGAAAGAGCCCGGTCTGCCTTTAATAAAAAACGGATAAGGCATTCACGAGGCCTTGTTATTTTCAAGCCGCTTTCTTTTATTTTGGTACAAGCGTATTCAACGTAATCGTTGTTTTTTGGCATATCTTTTCTTCTTACGTTTTTTATAGTACATGGTCTCTTCCCTTTTAGTCCAAACAAAACTTATGTCTCCATCATTTTTAAGGATTAATGAGTCTTCTCTATAAGTCACATTTGTAGAGGACTCTCATGTCATACATTATTTTTTTATCTGTAAATAAAAAAATAGTTCCAGTTTTCTTTACCTTTAGCCTTTTCTTCACTATACTGTGACAAATTATTTTATATCTTTATTTTATTTTTATATGTTAAAACACAAACCCATCTGTTTTATTGTTACCCTCCTCGTAGTGGTGGGAGGACTTAACTGGGGGCTTGTTGGTCTTGGGGACTTTATCGGTCGTGATCTCAATTTAGTACATATGCTTCTTGGCTGGCTTCCAACCTTAGAATCGGTTGTTTATCTTGTCGTTGGCGTTGCCGCTTTGATGATGGGTGTTATGTCGATGAAATGCAGTGACTGTTCATGCCAAAAAATGGACATGAAGAAATAATGAAGTTTTTAAAAAGCGCTCCTGTGAAAAGGGGCGCTTTTTTTGTATTACCACTTTTTTTATAAGATGAAAGAAGTCGACGCCATAAAAAACGCCCTGTTGGGAGCTGACTTAAGGACTGAGGGTCAAAAAGCAAGTGACCAAAAGCTCAGACCAAAGACAGCTCCCAACAAGGCGTTTCAAAGACCTTTCAGGTCCCTAAACTCCTAAGTAAATGGGTTCAAGCGATGATACACAGCAGAAATATTGGTTTCTATTGTAGAAGCTTACTTTTCATTATTTCTAATGATGAAGCAGTTTTTCTTTGATGTGCCGACGCATAATGTTTGTGAGAAAGCTGACGCTTTCCAACGAAACACCACAGTGTCGAGACATGAAGTTCATCCTCTCCTTTCCTCAGCCCTGCCTAAAATGCCACACGGCGGAAAAGAATGCGCGCATAGAACCTGGCGGACGCTATGACACGACTTTACTGGATTATCCTAGAAGTTTAGGGAGGAAGAGTTTTGTTTAAGGTTCTCAAGTATCTGAGACTTAACAAAACTTTTTCTCCCTATCTTCGAGATCCTGATTTTTAAGGAACCGCTTAAGACCTCTCTAAACCATAACGATTGAACATTGAATTTCTCACAATGCGATAAAGCGATGAGAGGAAGTTGCTTCAGGATTTAAAAAATCATGAAAACAGTTTCATGTACCGACTTACAAAGTTTAGAACTAAAATTGAGTAAACAATTTTGAATTATAAAACTGTGGAAAGACGGAACATATTCGATTCCCACTTTTCTTCCATAATGTATGAACCCCCATTACAGAGAAAATGATGAGAGAAGAACTTGCCATCCGGGGAGATACACAAGTTTTTCGTTCAACCCTTAAAGCTTAGAGAGGAAAGCACTGATAGAAAGCGAACTGAAAAGTATTTATTTCGAGAGCGGAAATAGAAACTATCTCAACACGTCGTCGGAACAGATATTTTATGGTTGCCGCTATCAATGCTTTTCTCCCTATCTTTCGGGTGCGGACTTATTTTTAAGGATCCTTTCGTTTCCAATGTTTCATTACATTATAACAGTTTATTCATTTATGATCAAGTATTCTTTTCTCCTTTTTTATTTATCCATACAATAGCTTCATTTTTATTTTCTATAAGCCCTGAAAGCTGTCTTTCATGGAGTTCTTCGAGGAGATCTCCCACTTTTTTTCCGGGTTTAATTTTTAAAATTTCCATGATTTCTTTTCCGGTCAGTAAAGGTTTTGGAATGTATGGGATTTTTTTTACCGATTCCCTATATGTTTTTCGAATTTCATCATAAAGACTGAGGTCTGAGGGAGTTGTTCCTGCTGCATCAGCCTTGAATACCTCCATCAAGTTTAAGAACCATGGATGTAAAAACCATTTCAGCTTTTTGCCCTCCGGCATTTTCAAGAGTTCTACCATCATCATATGATGTTCTACCAACCATCCGACTTCATCGATGAATTTTCTTGGCGCATGCAATCCCGTTAATATCTGTTCGGAAAGTTTTTTAGAAAAATTGGCGTGATGGTCGAAGCGAATCCTTTCTTTCAAAAGGAAAGTTTCCGTTTTTCCGACATCATGGAGAAGGGTTGCCCATCGTACAGCTAAAGAAGTGGTCGACGGCAAGGTTCGAAGGGCATCCATAGAATGCGTCCATACATCTCCTTCGTGGTGATACTCTTTTGGCTGAGCCAAACCTTTCATTTTCTGCAATTGTGGAAAAAGAATTTTAATAATTCCCAGATCCTCCATGTCATTAAAAGCTTCGGCCGCGTGGGCAGTGAGCAATATTTTGTTCATTTCATCGAAAACCCGTTCTTTGGAAACTTTATCTATCACGAGTGTTGCATGGGTTGATAATGCCTCGTACGTTTTCGGTTCATATTGGAAGTTTAATTGATTTTTAAAACGGATGGCTCGCAAAATCCGAAGATGGTCTTCCAAGATTCTTTGATGCGGATTTCCAATAAACCGTACAAGGCCTGCATCCAGGTCCTTTTGGCCGGCCACGTAATCTATGATTTCTTCGGTGAAGGGATCAAAAAACATGCCATTTATTGTGAAATCACGGCGTAAAGCATCCTCTTTCGCATTGGCAAAGGTGACATAATCGGGCCGCCGTCCATCGGAATATCCACTGTCCGAACGAAAAGTTGCCACTTCAAAATGGTGACCATTTTCAATGGCCATGATAATGCCAAAGTTTTTACCAACCGGAAAAGTTTTCTTAAGGATTTTTTCAATTTCATCGGGCGTAGCGCTTGTGACGATATCAAAATCTTTCGGTTTTATCCCTAGAAGCATGTCTCGAACACAACCTCCCGCCCAGTACGCTTCATGACCGGCATTTTTTAACTTTTGGATTATTTTAAGGGAGGCAGGAAGCACGATATTTGACATATTAATATATTTTATTATAGCATTTATTACCTTTCTTTACATCTTGACTCATATAAAAATGGCTTCTTATGCAAAACTTGGTTCAACTTTGGCTCTTTCTGCGGCTTTATTAGCTAATGAGACAGGGTGTGCGCAAAAAACTCCTGAACCTGCTATGCCGCAGCTGACTCATGCAGTTTCCCCTGAAAAACTTTTGGATGAACTTGCTATGGCCAGAAATAAGCAGCTTGATGCTGAAGCTGCTGCCATTCAAATGAGACTTCATACCGACAGAGAAATATTCGAAGCGGCTGTTCATCGTTGCATGGATGCTACCGCGGCGGTTCATATAACTTTGAGGGCATTCCCCTCCCTTACCAATGCTTCCAATACTTATTCGTGTTCGGCAAAAACAGCTCTTGAAACCTTTGCCCAGCATGCACACTATGATTGTGCCTCCGCTCAAAAGCTTCTTTCTGATTCTAGTGCCTGGAAGGCGAATGTTTCGAAAGACCTTTTGCAAGGTTTATCGGTAGCTGTTGATCTTTCCACTATTGATTCAGCAGAAATTCAGGCATTCCAATGTATGACTCCTGTTTCAAATTCTTCTTCAGCTCTCACACGGAAAAAATAACCGTTACGATATTCCCTCAACCTTCGTAGTGAGTCTCATGTAGGCTTTTTTATGTGTGCTTAACGGTAAGCTTTTCGAAAAGAGAGAAAAATGGTATAATATGGAGATTTATTTTTACAATTATGAATGCAGCAAGACGTCAATTTGGAAACGGCGATAAAACTCCGCTTGAAATTCCACAACCTTTACAAGATCGTCCATCTCACATTGATTTTATTGGACCTAATAAGCAACATGATAACATTGCCCCTGAAAGCATTTCTGATCTTGTGAGAGCGCAAGCAGCACAAGTGTCATCTACGCCTCTTGATGCTTTGGATGTTTCGTCTGCTTATCAAGAGTTTCAAATAGATCCTTATTCTTTCGATGTTGAAACAAAGTATGTTGCTCGAAGTTTGTATCGCTGGCGTCGTAAGGGTTCATTTTTGAGTTATCTTCAAGAAAAGTCACTGGTTGATTCTTTTCAAGGAGCGATGCGAGCAAAAGGGTTAGACTCTGCGGTTAATGCTCATGTTGAAGCATTAGATACGATGGTCATTGAAAGAATGTCAATTCTCCTTCAAAAATTAGCTGGATGTGAAAAAAGTTGGGCTAAACTCCAATTAGAATCATCATTCGAAGCTATACAGCAATTTATTGATGATTTTGAAACTCTCAATAATTTTCTTTCTTCCGACGATAAAAATGCCCTTGGTAATGATGGAGATAGTATACCGACTGATTTGAATGCCAAAAAGGTTTATGAACTTGCGAAAAGATATGCTGTTCTTATGGCTGAAAGGAATAGATTAAGCCAAGCTGAAGCAGAGGTTTTCATTCTCCATGAAGATTGCATGAGAGTAAAACAAAAACTGGCACAATGGGAACAAGAAGGTGCGGTTTTTATTTTTCTTCATGAAAAAGATATGATTGAAGAAGTATTTCGCAAAATCAATGCTAACCCGTTTACCCATGCCATGACTGAAGGATTTTCAAATGAGGCTTTTCAAAAATCCTTTCCTAAAGCAACTGATCTCAACACCACTCTTCTTGCAATTAGAAAGTTAGAGGCTACATTGTTACAAAAGGTATCAACTGGAAAAGCTCTCATGAAGGAGTGTCACGATACCTTTCAGGCATCGGTTCAGGGGGAGAAGGCGCAAGATACTATGCCCGTTGGAATCCGACTTCAAGCTATGCTTGATTTTATGGATTCATTTCGAAAGTTAGTAAAAACACTCGCCCCTTCTGATTTTCATTTTTTTACTACTCAAGCTGACGATTCAGAAAAAGTTGATGAAAGCTCCCAGGCGGCTAAAGCTTATAAGAATTTTGCCCATTATTACGCTGAACTTCTCGACATTCAAGAAGATAATCAGACCCACAAAGAAGCGAAATGATAAATCTTTTGGTAGTTCTTTTTTTTAGTGATACTCTTTTGCGGTGTATAAAACACACATGTATAAGTTTAGCGTATGAAAATTCTTGGCATTGAAACTTCGTGTGATGAGACGGCGGCGGCGGTTGTTGAAGATGGTATTAGAGTCCATAGCAATGTGATTGCTTCGCAGGCTTTGATTCATCATGAGACGGGGGGGGTTGTTCCAGAGGTAGCCGCGAGAGAACATGTCGTTAAAATTGTTCCGGTTATTACCGCCGCTTTGAAGGAAGCTCATGTTGCTTTGGAAGACATTGATGCCATTGCCGTTACGCAGGGGCCGGGACTGATGAGTTCGCTCGTTATTGGCGTTACCGCCGCTTCGACTCTTGCCATGGCTTCCGGAAAGTTACTGATTCCCGTCAATCATATTGCGGGACATATTTATGCCAATTGGCTGGATGAAAAAGATGAAGATCCGGTTCAATTTCCTCTTGCCGTGTTGACGGTTTCGGGGGGGCATAATGAACTGGTTTTGATGAAAAAGCATGTGAATTTTCAACTGCTCGGTGAAACGCTGGATGATGCGGCTGGAGAAGCCTTTGATAAAGTGGCAAGGCTTTTAGGCCTTGGTTATCCGGGGGGGCCAATTATTTCAAAAACTGCCTTGCGGGGAGATCGATATGCCTATACGTTTCCACGGGTTTATTTGAACGCCGAAAGTTTTGATTTCAGTTTTTCCGGACTTAAGACGGCTGTCTTAAATCTTGTTACCAAAGAGTATGAGTTGAATAGGAGTCTTTCCGAAAAATTTATTGCCGATTGCGCCGCCAGCTTTCAGGAAACCGTTTGTGAAATTTTATCGGATAAACTTTTGCGGGCTGCTCAAGAACATAACGTTCAAGAGGTTCATTTGGCGGGTGGCGTTTCGGCGAATAAACGACTTCGCGAAATGGTCATGGAAAAAATTGATGGGGATTTTTTTTATAATGCCAAAGGGAAAAAAGAAAGATTGGGAGTGCGTCCTCGACTTCGCTTTGCTGCTAATTTGTCGTATTGTACTGACAATGCCGCTATGATTGCCGGAACTGCTTATTTTCATTTTAAAGCAAACTCTCTCGCTTCCAAGGCAAAAAAAACGGCACCACTCTATGATTTCCCACTTGCGAATCCTGGCCTTGGCTTGTACAATGTGAGGCATGAATGATTTGCGTTTTCAGCAAGGGAATGAAGAAGGCGACGATGAGAGTATGGGAAAGCTTGTTCCTCCTTATCAAACACCCAAAGGAGTGCACGACATTTTACCGGGCGATCACGAATACTACACTCTTATTAAGAAGGTTGTTCGACATAGATGTCGTCAGGCCGGTTTTCGCCGCATTACCACTCCGATGTTCGAGTTTACCGATGTTTTTGCCCGTGGGATCGGGGACAGCAGCGATATCGTCAATAAAGAAATGTACACATTTCAGGATCGGAAGGGAAGAAGTCTTACTTTAAAACCTGAAAGTACGGCAGGTGTTGCCAGAGCCTATATCCAAAATGCCATGCAACAGCTTCCGCAACCAGTAGAACTTTATTATATTGAGCCGCATTTTCGATATGATCGTCCTCAAAAAGGAAGATATCGCCAGTTTTGGCAATTTGGATTTGAAGTGATCGGAGAAAGCGATCCAGCTCTTGATGTTCAAACGATTGCTCTTGCCCACACTATTTTAAGTGATCTGAGCATCGCGCATCTTTTTACTGTCCAATTAAACAGCATAGGATGTTCCATATGTCGTCCGGCCTATGTTCAAATTTTGAAAGATTTTTACTTTGGAAAAGATCGCTCACTTTGCAATGACTGTAAATATCGTCTTGAAAAGAATCCTCTTCGATTGCTCGATTGTAAGGAAGAGGATTGCCGTATTTTAGCTCAACTCGCACCGAAGTTAGCCGATTATCTTTGCGAGGATTGCCGTCAATACCATAGTGATGTCAAAGATTTCCTGAAAGAGTTAAAAATAGATTTTATTGAAAATCCTCAATTAGTTCGTGGCTTAGATTATTACAGTAAAACTGTTTTTGAATTTTGGGATAAAACGCAAGGAGCTCAAAATGCGATCGGTGGTGGTGGAAGATATGACGGTCTTTTGGAACTTATGGGAGGACAGCCAACTCCGGCTGTTGGCTTTGCGGCAGGCATTGAAAGAATTATCGCCAATATGAAACGTGAAAAAATCCGCGTTCCCCATAAGGATGATCTTCATCTTTTTGTGGCTCAACTGGGGCAGGAATCGAAAAAGAAATGTCTCCCTTTAATCATGAAACTGCGGGAAGCGGGCGTTCGTACCATGGGGG
>CAYSYL010000033.1:0-14000 GCA_964435355.1 uncultured Candidatus Peribacteria bacterium
TCATTTCTCGAATCGGCAAGTTTTATCTGACGAGGGGTTGGACTGAATAATTCCCGCGGCTTTTTTGAAGACATGAGGTTCACAATATTTCTGGATTTTTAAATTTAACAATAAATTTAAAATATTGCAATTAAATTGCGCGATGTAGACCTACTATCGCGCCATTGAAATTTTGACTTTCTTTTTCTTTGGATTTAAGAAAGCCGTTATTTTTCAAGCAGTACCGGTATGACGAGTGGATGGCGTTCAATCTTCTCGTGAACATATTTATCGATGGATTCACGGAGGTATTTCTTCACATGTTGACGCTTCGGATCATCCCGTTTTTCCATAATGGATTGGTAGCTATTGGCAGCTATTTGCTTTATTTCAGCAATTATTTCTTCCGATTCTTTCATGTAAATGAAGCCACGGGAAATGATGTCGATATCACCTTTTAATTTTTGTGTTTGAGCATCGATCGGGATAAGGACGATTAATACGCCATTTTCTGCCAATGTTTGACGATCCATTATTACCTGCGCTCCGATATCGCCAACTCCTAAACCATCAACCAGAATATAGTTATTGCTTACTTTTTCCCCTTTGTAGCTTACTTCTCCATTTTCAATTTCCAGGACATCTCCGTTTTCTATCAAAATGGCGTGTTTTTCATCGTATCCGATGGAAGTTGCTACTTCTTTGTTGCCAAAGCGCATGTAGTACTCTCCGTGAATCGGCACGATATATTTTGCTTTTACCAGGGTCATCATGAGTTTGAGATCTTCCTGCTGAGCATGGCCTGACGTATGCACGTCCATTATCTGATTATTGATGATGGTGGCTCCAAGACGGCTGAGATTGTTGGTGACCG
The DNA here is from genome assembly GCA_964435355.1 of uncultured Candidatus Peribacteria bacterium. Taxonomy (GTDB): domain Bacteria; phylum Patescibacteriota; class Gracilibacteria; order UBA1369; family UBA1369; genus CAYSYL01. Next base: position 854 of record CAYSYL010000033.1, read on the forward strand.
TGGTGACAGCCCGTTCATTCCCGGGAATCGGGCTGGAAGACAGTACGACGGTGTCTCCTTTTTTAATTTTTACCACCGGATGCTCTTCGGAAGCCATTCTCGTTAATGCGGAAACGTCTTCTCCCTGACTGCCGGTCGTTAGAATAAGTGCTTTGCTGTCGGGTATTTTTTTTACTTTCCTCAGGTCATGTACGAGTCCCTGCGGAATATTTAAGTATCCTAATTTGGAAGCCATAAAAATGTTATCTACCAAACTTCGTCCGCTTAAGAATATTGTTCTTCCATGTTTTTTTGCCGCATCGACGATTTGTTGGATACGTCCGATTTGTGAAGAGAAGGAAGCAATAAGAATCCGTCCTTCGATATTTTTAATAATCGCTTCGAGGGACTCTCCAATTTTCTTCTCGGTGATAGTATGGCCCGGCTTGAGTGCATTCGTTGAATCGATGAAAAGAGCCGCAATGTTTTGACTGGCCAGTCCGGCAATTTTAGCGAAATCCGCCGGTTTTTGACCTCCTGAAGGCGTATAGTCGAATTTAAAATCTCCTGTATTTACTATATTTCCGGCCGGTGTTTTAACGATGACTCCTACTGCATCGGGAATACTGTGATTGACTGAAAAAAAGCTGACTTGGAATGGCCCGAGTTGCAAAACATCGTTCGGAGTGACTACCTTTATTTTTGCCTGATTTAATGTGCCAAACTCTTCGAGGCGCTTTTCAACGAGGCCCATGGTAAGTTTGGTCCCAAACATCATGGGAAAGTTCAATTTTGGCGCAAGGTATGGGACGGCACCAATATGGTCCAAATGGCCGTGAGTGAAGATGATGCCTCGAATTCGATCGATCTTTCCTTCCAGATAAGATATATCGGGAATTACGTAATCGACGCCCAGCATGTCTTCTTCGGGGAATTGAAATCCCAAATCAATGAGAATAATGTCGTTGCCGTATTCCAATATCATGCTGTTCTTTCCCACTTCATCCAAACCTCCGATCGGGATAACGCGGAGTTTTTGTTTTGCTCCAAAAGAAAAGAGTGAACGCTTGGAGGCAAGATTTTTTTGGAAAAATCCTGCTTTTTGCGGCTGGTCTGATTTGCCCCCTTTTTGCATGGGTTCATTTTTTTGCAGAAGAGGGTTGTGGACTGGTCCTTTATGATGTTTTGATGAATTTTGGAAATGATGATTTTTTTTCCGTTCCGGTTGGCGCTGAGATTTTACTCCCTCCTGCTTGTGCTGATGAGCATTAGGTTTTTGCGGAGTCGTTTGGCGTTTTGCCGGAAGTTTATTTTCCGGATTTACTGACGGTTCATGAACTATTTTTAAACTCGGATTGGGAGAGTTGAGATGCAATGTTTGTCGGATCCACTGATCTAATTTGCTTTCCTGAGGAGGCGTGGGTGACGTGTTTTGTTTTTTGTCTTGAGATGAGTCTTGACCATTTTGATGTTGATCCATTTGAAGGTTATAAAAAATTAAAGGATGTTACTTCCTTTCTTACGGTTTTCGCGCTTTTAAAATAATTTATTATGATGAGCACTTACGACATTATCTCATATAATCGCGCCTGGCCTTACGTAGAAGGCACGCCTTTAGAAAGGGATGATCATTCACTGACGCCGCAGTAAATGAATGTAGCATTTTTATTATAGCACAGAACGCTATAAAAAGGCCAGATACAATTGTGTATGAACTTATAATAGATCACTCCTACGATCGGAGATTGCCTATTCTGTTAGGGAGCCTCTTGAAAAGTTTTTTAGGGGCTCCCTGGTAAGCTGTTCCTTAGAAATTAAGGCCGAATTCTTCCCTTTTCTTCTTCTCTTTCTATGTGATCAAGTTCTTCTTCTACTGCTGTAGCGATCGGGGAAGCTACTTTCATTATTTCTCCTCTTGCTATAGGGCTTAAGCAGGCAGGATCGCCCTGATCTATTTGATAAAGACTTGTTAGCTCGTTCAAGCCATCAGCTGAAAATTTACTCCAGACCCTTTTTACCATCGTCTGAGAATCTCCCACTTCCTTACTGATTGCCCGAACCGCTTCGGGATACAATACTACTCCTCCGCAATTGACAATCACTTTAACCGCTACGGCTGCCCTTTCCCTTATTGCTTCGCAGTTCTGGCTTTGCGGATCTGTCGTGGGGCTGAGTTTTGTTTTTTGGAGGTCTTCCAGTATGTTTATATTTTGAACACAACTTCCTATTATTTCTTCCGGAGTCACGTCTTGAGGAATCCTGCTCGTATCTCGAAGTCCTCCTTCTTCGGTCTTAATTGCAGAAGGTTTTTGAGGCACTTCCGAGGGAGGCAAAGCAACTTCACCACAACCGATTAATCCCATTCCTATACCACATATAAAAGCTTTTCCTTCCATACATACAAAGCGTTAAGAAATAATGGCTCATTAGATTCCTCTTTTAAAACTAAGTCAATAAAATTGTATTAATTTTCCCTCTTTTTCTTGTTAATAAGTTTTTGAAAACTATCGCCTTTTTGTTCGAAATTTTTCCAAAGAGAGTAACTGGGGGAAGCCGTTGAAAGCAGGCAAATGGAATTCCTGGATGTGTTTTTGTAAGCAAAATCTACCGCTAATTTCATACTTTTTGTTTTTAGAATATTCGGAAGTGGATCATGTTTATAGGTGTTTTTTAATGCCGTTAAAATCTTTTCTCCACTTTCGGGAAAGAGAACGATATTCTTTATTTGATGTTTTTTTATTATTTTTGCCAGTTCTTCAAAATGATATCCGCGATCGGTGCCTCCGAGTAATATTGTTCCAATCGGCTTGAGCGCCGAAAGTGCTTCGATAGCCTGTATAGTCGAGTGAGGAGTTGTCGAGATGGCGTCATCGTAAAAGGTGACACCTTGGATTGTGTCGACTTTTTGTAATCGATGGGGCAATGGATGAAAACTTTTTATAGCTTTTACTACTATTTTCGGATCTATTTTTAATAGTTGTATAACGGTCAATGCCGCCCGAATATTGGCTTCATTATGTTTTCCTAAAAGGGAGATGTGCTTTTTACTGAAAGGTATTTTTTTGATAAAAGGAAGGGCTTTCGCTTTCGTTTTTTGCGCCAGTTCTTTTAATTCCGGATAGTCAGGGTTGTAGATGAAAAATTTTTCGGGCGTTGCCTTGGCGACTATCCTTTTTTTTGCCTGGAAGTATTTTTTTACTCCTCCATGGTAATCCATATGTTCCGGGAAGAGGTTGAGAATGAGCGAAATGTCTGGAGAGTAGTGTATGTCATCGAGCTGGTAGCTGGAGAGTTCACAACAATAGATATGGTTGGACGACTTTTGAGTTTTCGATTCTTTTTTTTGAGGAAAGTTCGTTTTTTGTGGCTGTGAAGGTGACATTTCCTGTTGGAGTGCGGCGAGCATCGGATTTCCGATATTGCCAATAAGCCGCGTATTTAAACCGGCGGAGGAAAGTATATGATGGATAAGTGACGTGGTGGTGCTTTTACCTTTCGAACCCGTCACCCCAATAATAAAACCTTTCGTGTTAGCGAAGAAAATATTGGTGGCCGTCGTGTATGGTGCCGTTATTTCACCTTTAGGTATGCCGGGCGATTTGATGACAAGGTCATATTCGTTTTGCCGGGCCAAGTAGGCAGGTCCGTCTTTTTTATCGACAATATCTATTTTTTTTTTTGGAAAATGGTGTTTCAAAAATTTCAAGGTCGCTTTTCCTTCAATCCCAAAACCGGCGATAAGAATTTTTTCTTTTTTTGCGAGTTCGGATAGTTTCATAGGTTTCTGGCAAATGTCTGCATGATCAGGTCATTATTATATTCCTTGTTTTCGAAGGCTAATTTCATGGCCTGGGCTGTTTCTTTGGGTGTCCCGACGCATTCGAATGGTTTGAAGTTTTATATCCGAGGAGTTCTTCGTAAAGTGGTACAAGCGTTTTGTCAGCATACAGATTTTTTCCGAATATTTCTATGAGATCTTTCTTTGGAATATAAGCGGAAAGAAGGGCGAAGACAAAAGCACATTTCGGACATTCTCCACACCACATCTTCTGGGTCCGTTTTTTTATGGTAAAGTTTCGATTGCAACTGGAAAAAAGATTGAAATATTGCGGGAAGAAAGAAAAAATTTCCGCTATGTCGATTTCGCGCAGCGTTCTAAGGAGAGAAAAATATCTTATTTTAGATGTCACATTTTCCAGAAGGTACCTTTGTAAAAGTTTTTCAGCTTCATGGGACTTACTCCATTGATGATTGATCATCTCGCCCATGTATTTAACATTCCCATAGTTAGCGCTCTCTTCATTCGAAAGGATGACATTTTGATAATCGTAAAGACTGGCGGCCAAAAGAGCGTTAAGAGAGTACATGAAGGTTACCGGGACGTGTCCGTTATAGACCTGTTTTTGCTCATTGAGTTTTAATAATTGAGGATCGATTGTTCGTTCGAAAACTATTGCTTTAGCCTTCATTTTTTGAATCAATTTTTTTTGAACGGGATATTCATTGAGAACAAAAAAGGTCCATCGTTTTTTGGCTGTTTTTAAAAGTTCCGCACTCACGATCGAATCTTTTCCTCCTCCAAATAAAAGCAGTGATCTGCCGGATATTTTCGGAAGGGTTTTCATTATTTTTTGTTTTGCCATGGCTCCATAAAACCTGGCCGTTTCTTCTTTGACCGTTTTTTTCAGGGAAATATCGGGACTTACTTTCTTGTCATATGGGAAATTCACAAGGTTTCGATAATCGATTTTATTTTTATAGAAAAATTCGCCCAAGCCCCTGGTATATACCGTGTTCCACCATTGCGCCTGCTCATAGGATAAAGGTTTTTCTAATGCTTCAGAGGCGATAATTATTTTCTTAGGACAATAAGTTTTCCAATAACTGATACCCAGCATCAAAAGTAAATTTTCAATACACCTTCGTGTTTCTTTTGAGTGCATCAACCGTTTTTTTTGTCGGCTATCGAGGCCGGAGAGCTGAAGCGTTTCTTTAAAATGCACTGTTTTTTTTCCTTTTTCTGTAGCATATAAAAAGCTGATGACTCCTTTTTTATGATCAATTGTGTAACCTTTGATAATAAAAGACATGATACAATTTTATAGTTCGGGAATTTCTGAAGTTGATGGCTCATTTTTTCCCTTTTTAAGTATTGAAAGCATTTCTGGCGTTATTACTTTGGTTATCCAGAGAAGGCCGAAGTAAATAAAAGCAGCCACTGGGATAATGATGAGCAGATTTTTATTTTGAATATACGGATAGGTCAATTCCCTCAGATAGAAGACGGCGATGGCCATCACCGTAGCAGAGAAAATCATTTTGAGCGTATTTTTAAAGTCGATCTTAAAAGAGATATAATGTTTCGCAATGAAATAAGAGGCAAACAAAACGTAGCATTCGGTTATGACTGTGGTAATAGCTGCTCCGCGTGCTCCCAAATAGGGGATAAGGAAGAAGTTAATGATCAACGTAAGGGCAAAACCAATGGCGTTCCGCGTCAAAACTTTTACCTGACGGTTATCGGCGACTAAAATGAATCCAAAAAGGCTGTTGATGAAAGAAAAGGCGGCGGCAAAGATAACGATTTGCAATACGGCATCAGAGCCATAAAAACCTTCGGAGGCTCTCGTTAAAAATTTTGGACTACTGATGAGGGCAATAATCTGATAGGCGATTACGAGGGTTCCGGCGACAATTGGAAGACTTCCCATGACGAGGAAATCGTAGGCATACTGTATGATTTTCTGATGGCTTCCGTCTTTTTTCTGTAAGGCCCGGGTGAGAACGGGTAAGACGGCATTCATGAAGTAAAGCGGAACAATGCCGATGGTTTCGAGTATACGCATGGGAACGCCATAAATTCCCACCTGACTGAAATCCACCGTTTCACTGCACGAAGCTGCTGCTTCTTTTACCACTTCTCTTGTCGGGGAAAGAAGGGAGAGCATGACGGAGCCGATTCTGAAATAAAGAGTGTTGAGGATAAGAGCGATGCCGTAAGGAAGCGCTTTTACGATGACGTCTTGTAAGAACTCTTTATCTAAACGATAACGAATGTGAGTTAATTTCGAACTGTAGTAATAGGTAACAAGAAGCATGACGGCATTCCCGGTTATTCCGGCCCACATCATTTGATAAAAACCCGTTTCCGGATAGGTCCCGTGAGGAAATTCCGGCGTTATAATCTGCGGATAAAGGACATATATAATTACCGCCATGTATACCACGCTGAAAATCTTCCCCACTACCGAAGCAAAAGAGTTGTATTGCATTTTGAGGTGAACCTGTAAAACGGATGAGACCGTTGAGGTCATGAGGTTCAAGAAAGAGGCAATTCCCGTGAGGATAACTGCGAGAGGTATTTTAGATCCCTGATATTGAGGGAGTAAGAAAGCCGCCACGGCCGAGACTCCAAGAATAAGTATAGCCACAATGGTTCGCATGGTAAGAATATTTCCAATGATCATCGGAATTCTCTTTTCATCTTTTGCCATTTCGCGAACTCCGACGGTATAAAGTCCCATGTCGGCTACGATCCCGAAAAATGCGATAAACTCGAACGCGGTGGTGTATTGACCATATCCACAATCGCCCAAGTAATTTGTCAACATTTTAATGGTTACTATACCCAGTATGGCTATAGCGGCTTTTCCTATAATTTGGGAAAAAGTGTTATAAAGAATTTTGCGGGCAACGGACATGAAGAAAAATGAATGGCTATTATTTTCTTTGGTTTTTCTCCAGCATTTTTATCCGGTAAGGAATGGGCGGATGCGTACTTAAAACTTTGCTGAGCCATACAAAAAATCCACCTTCCGTTTTTAGCTGATTGATGTACTCTTCGATGTTTATTTCTTTTGCGACGAATTTTCCCGTCCCGAGTTTGAGCAGGGATTGAATGACGGCCTCTTTATCTTTTACGATCATGCTTGCCCCACGATCCGCTGAAAGTTCGCGTGCTCTCGAGAGCATTGAGCCGAGAAACGGGATGATTCTAAAGGGGAGAAGGAAGAGGTTGTAGTGGATATGTTTCAGTTTTACGTGCGTGAGTTCATGAGCAGCTACGGCATGAAGTTCTTCAAATTTATGCCCATCCACCAGAGTTTCCACCAGTTCGGCATAGAAGACGACCATTTTTTTTCTGCAAATCTTTATCGTAAAAGCGTTCAGAACTCCGCCCTGATGAATGATGTAGGCGTTTGGGATTGCTTTTAACCCAAGTTCCTGAGCCGTTTTTTCATATATTTTATAGAAGGAAGGATATTGAGCAGGGCTTATTCTCACACCGTTTAAACGTATGTGAGCCATGGCTAAAGCATAGGTAAAATAACTGAAAAGCATGAAGAAGAGGACATAGAAATCCATGACGATCAGTAAGGAGCCTGAGGTGTTTTTTTCTTTCAAATAGGCAAGTGCTTTTTTTTGTTCTTCAGCCGGGATTTTATCTGGAGCTAAACAATCCGAATCTTTCATGCCGTAACCTATCGCCTCTTTTTTTGTTAAAATTTCGTAATAGGTTTCGGTTTCTCCTGTCTCATAATCGTCTTCATATTTGTAGACACATGCATCTCGCAATGTCGGTTGTGCCGTATAAGCCGATATATGGCCTAAAATAACAAATCCCCATACCATTATTGAAATAATAATGGCTAAAGGATATAAAATTTTTTCCCTGGTGGTTCGAATCTCACTTACCTTCATATAACAGTAATAAAATAGCAAAAGGATAATATACTCTTGAATTCCAGATGCCAAGAGCAGGGTCGACGTGTTATAATCAAGGCATGCATGAGTACCGACAAAAGCTGGAAACTATTTCGGGCGAAATAGCCCACGCTTTAAAAACTATTAATCTTGAAGAACTTCGGCATCGCGTTATCGAACTGACCATATTGAGTCAGGAAGAGGAGTTCTGGAAAGATCAAGCACGAGCCCAGAAAATTTCCAAAGAGCTGAGCAGTTTGCAAAAAGAGATCAGTTCATGGGAAAAAATTCAAAGCGACTGTCAGGAACTTATGGATCTTTTTCCTTCCATTCATATCGAAGAGGATCCAAAAGGAGCTGATGAATTTAAGCATATGGTCGATCAACTTGAAAAGCAGTGGCATATTTTGGAAGTGCGTACTTTCTTGAATGGGAAATATGACAAATATAACGTCATTTTAAGCATTCATGCCGGCACGGGTGGGAAAGATGCCCAAGACTGGGCTGAAATGCTTCTTCGAATGTATTTGCGATATGCGGAAAAAAACGAGTATGATGTGGAAGTGTTTGATAAATCCTTAGGGGAAGAGGTGGGACTTAAAAGTGCCACTGTTTTAATCAAGGGATATTTGGTTTACGGCTATTTGAAAGGAGAACGAGGTGTTCATCGGTTGGTGCGACTTTCTCCCTTTAATGCGAAGCATACCCGTGAAACCTCTTTCGCTTTTGTGGATATTTTGCCGGAAATCCCAGCGGAAGAGGCACCCGATATTCGCAAAGAAGATTTACGTATTGATACTTATCGTTCTTCGGGGGCGGGAGGGCAAAACGTGAATAAAACTTCCTCAGCCGTACGCATTACCCATCTCCCTACCGGCATTGTGATCGCCTGTCAGGATGAACGAAGCCAGTTGCAAAATAAGGAACGTGCCCTTAAAATCCTCCACGCAAAATTGATGGATTTGAAAGAAAAGCAACAGGTGAAAGAGATCAATGAACTAAAAGGTGAACGAGTCGAAATCGCCTGGGGAAACCAAATACGATCGTATGTGCTTCATCCTTACACTATGGTGAAAGATCACCGGAGTGGTTATGAGGAGCATGATACTGAAACGGTTTTGGACGGAAGTATTGACGGCTTTATCGAAGCGGAACTGAAAGGAAAATTTTAATGTATGTCTATGGCTTTTTTACCCATTGAAAAGGGAGAAGAAAATAAAATTTTACGGACGGTATCGACTCCTCTCGCAAAAACTCAGATCAATAAGAAGCTGGCGAAATTTCTGGATGATATGAAAGAGACGATGTTCGCGGCCGACGGAATCGGGCTTGCGGCTCCACAGGTAAGCCAAAATATTCGTGTCGTTATTTGCCGGTTCAATCATAATACGCCGAGTAAAATGATCGTGGATATGATTAATCCGGTCATTATAGAAAAAAGTCCAGAAAAACGACTCCATGAAGAAGGTTGTTTGAGTTTACCGGGCAAGTTCGATGAAATAGCCCGACATACGTGGGTGGTAGTGAAATATCTGGATCGTAAGGGCGAGGAGCAGGTGCTTAAGCTTCACGGCCTGAATGCCCGAATCGTACAACATGAAGTGGATCATATTGATGGGAAACTTTATATTGATCATATTGGAGAATCTTTTTAAAAAAGGCTCTTTCCTGGTTGAGAGTTAAAAAACAGCACACCATATTTTTAGTGGAATTCGATTTGCTTTTAATTTTCGCCTTGGAATAACTATTCACATATTTTAGAAAGATTTCATCTTTTTTGTTTAGAATGTCATTGAAGCTGATACGGCATTGCTATTATTTTTGATTCCAAACCTTATATTTGCATGCTTCCTCCTGATTTTGCTTTTGGTACTTCCATTCCTATTTATATTTCTCTTCTTATTCTTTGGATTATATGCAAAAAAAAGTTTAGTTTTCTCCTTTTTGCAACTCTCTTCTATTTTTATGTTGTTGCTGTTATTAGCGTTACATTGTTTCCACTCCCTACCGATAAACTATTTATTGAAAGCATGAAATCCACTAGTACCTTGGACATCTTTCTGAGGTGGTTAAGACTTGTTGAAAAAAGGGAAGTTATTCCTAGTTCGCCATCGTGAAGTATTCCTTACTGATCCTTTTTTATATTTTTCTCACGCTTCTCGGTGGACTCGAAAGTTTTTTATGATTTTTATTAATTTCAAGGCCAGTTTGTACGCCAGGTATCCTAAGGCAACGCCCATAGTGTTTAAGATGACATCGTCAATGTCGGCAATTCTGTAGGTGTACTTTAAAATGAAGGAAATCAGAAACTGGCTGGTTTCGATCGCCACTGAAAATGCGAGTCCGGCGAGCAGTACCTTCCAAAAAGTGTTTCGCTTTTTCCACACTAAAGGGGCCAGGAAGCCAAATGGGACTCCCAGCAAAATGTTACCTCCTACCTGATGAAGAACAACTTTGAATGAATCGTAGAATGGAATATAGGGAGCACGGGGATCCGGGGTGAGTCGAGTTATTGACTCCTTAATAAAATTAAAAGGAATGAAATTATTATCCTCTAAAAAATTGAACGGCAGTGGGTGGATAATGGCAGGTTCTTGAAAAGGAATTGGAAATAGTGTTATATCCATAACCACCACGATATACCAGAAAAGGATGCTCTGAAAAATGATGGGCAAGAACTTCCTCCTATTTTTCATAGCAAGGATCAAAAGCATTACATAAACGGGTAATGCCATTTGATAGATAAGAATTGGCTCCAACATAGGGATGTTTTATGAGTTATACATCGTGGCATTGTCATCGGTTACCACCATCCTGTCTTTTTCTTTTTTGAAAAAAATATAGTAGCTTCCTGGACCCACATTCGTCCATAAGGCTTTCCCTAATGAGCTTCTGGGCAAAATTACTGTTCCAATTTCATCTTTATCAAATGGATTACGATAGCGGTATAGAGTGGCCGTGTAGAAAGAATTAGCTGGTTGAGCATCTGGATTTTGCGGTCGAGGATAAGTATGTGGGCTCGCTTCAAATGTAATATTCTGCCCGTCAAAATAACGAACAGGTCCGATAATTTCATGTTCGAGATAAAAATAGGTTTGATAGCTGCTGGCGAATGCTACGTTGCCACCCATGCTTATGGCTATTAATAGCAGGAATCCTAAAAATTTCTTTTTCATGGGGACGCGATTTAATTTCATATATATGCCGGTTGGTAAAATTTTCAGTTGTGTTTATTACTATGAATATTTTTTTCGGGAAATCAAAATAAAGAGTAGTAAAAATTATCCATGTCTCTTTATTTCGTTTCTATTAAGCTCCAGTTGAGTTATCCAAAGTTGTCAGAAAAGTTTCTACTTTTTAAGAGGAATTTTTGATTCGGGTGCTTTAAGGTGAAAGGTTGCGTCAGGCTGAAAGAGTCTTTCTTGAGCGAATGTATTAATTGTGCTATAATTTTAAGATTTATTTTTATCAAATTTTATTGATCGTTTATTATGACTGTCCGTCAAAAAGACCAATCTGTCGCTCAATCTAGCCGTCAAGGTAGTTTTTCAGTTGAAGCTTTTCGTGCTCTTTTTAATCGATCAGTTATTCGAAAGTATTTGTCGGCCATGGATGTCGAACAGGTGCGGATCGCCTTGGAAGACAAAGATATGGTCGTTCTTCAGCGGCTTTATGAAGTTTTACTTCAAGCTGAAGCCAAAGATGAAAAAATTGTGAGGGAGTTTGTTATTACGAAAAATAAAATTCTCGACAAGTTTTATGTGGAGTCTATGGGTATCCACCATCAAATAGTTGTTGGGTCTATTCAAAAACGCTCAGCTAAAGCCCATATGGAAGATGAAACGGCGGCAGAAGATATTTTAAAACACCTGTAATTTTATTTTGCTCAAACCAATATTTAAACCACTTTTATGACTTTATCCTCCTGCTTATCATCGCCCATTTTCTTCCGAAATAAACGGTTTATATTTTTGTCCGGACCGGATGTGGCTAAAGCCATGGAAGAGAAAAATGCCATTCCAAGCCCTGACTCCACTCTTGATGCGGCGGCTTCGGATATACGGAGAAATATTAATGCCGGCAATGATGGCGCTGAAATTCCTTGGGAAAGCAAAGATGGGAAACAAGGGATTAGAGAAGAAGCTAAGGCAAAAATGGAAGGTAAGTTGAACGATTATTTGAAAAATATTCCCGAATCCGATAAGAAAGCGGCAGAAAGTAACTATCGTTATGCCATGGAGGCGACGCTTAGGGAATTAGAAAATGAGCTCAATGCTGCGAATAAAGCACGTATCGAACATGCAAAAACGGAAGCTGTTCGACTGGGGGAAGAAGCTTTTAAAGCACGGGCCGCGAACGCTGCCAAAGCGATCGAGGAAATGTCGGCCAACTCATCGTATCCCGGTATGACAGTGAAGATGGAGGGAACGGGAGATTTGAATTTTACTTCAGAAAATTCTAAGAAAATAGCCATTGCCATGGGTGAAAGAATTTATCGTGGACAAGGCGAAAAGGCGGCCAAGACTTTTTTTACGGAAGTGGCCTCTAATTCATCACGTTTATCAAATGCCGTTACGCTCAAGGGGGTGGATGAATCCATTCTTTGGGATGCTGATGGAAAGATTAACGATGTTTTAATCGGGCATATTTCAGGAGCGCTCATGGACGCTACCGCTTTTTTTGGGAGCGATGTGGTGAAATACAAAGAGGGTGATCAAAAAGAGCAGGCAAGGGCTGCTTTTGAAAAGTATAAGGCGTATGTTCTTGAAACGGCAAAAAACAATCCTCAAGATCCCAATAAAATCATGGGGGCTTCGGAATGGGTGAAAGGAAAAGAAGGGGAATTAAATATAGTCACTAATGATACGGCTGTTAACGAATGGAAGCGTACTCTCGTTGAGAGATATATGGCTCCCTTTAATGGCGATGCCGCCTTTCAGAAACAGCTCGATAAGGTTTTAGAGGAGGCTAAGGATCCTTCTAATGCCGAAGCATCCATTCGACAAATGGCCATGGAGAAGAAATTGAGTGAAACTTTGGCGAAAATTCCGGAAAAAAAATCTACCATTGACGACTTACTTCCCGGTGCTTATGCTCAGGATTTTAATGAGCCGATCCGGGAAAAATTAAGGGGTGTGTTGGTGGCCGTTTTATCAGCGCAACCACCTGAAAATTGGAATGTGTCTATTGAAGAAGCTGTTAAAAATCTTTCTCCTGATGGCAATATTACCAGTATTACTGAAAAAAGTTTTGATGAAGTTATTGGAAAGGCGCCTAAAACGGAACTGTTTATGGCTAAAGAAGGCATTAAAGATTCCTATGACTACGTTCGCGGATATTTAGGAGTCATGATGTCTCGCTGCGAGGCGCTCTTCTCTAAAAAAATTCCCTCCTTTTTAGAGGTTTATCGGAATTATATACAAAAAGCCGCTGAAAAAAACGGCCCTTTGGCGCAGAAAATAAA
>CAYSYL010000034.1:0-8613 GCA_964435355.1 uncultured Candidatus Peribacteria bacterium
TCTTTTAAAATAATTTCGCATTTCTTTGTAATGTATCTTTGCTCCGGGATTATATATAATGGCAAACAGAGTTTTTCAAAAAGACAAGCTCGGTGCCATTATATTATTAACTTTATAACTCTATGAAAAACAAAGTCGCCCTCCTGATGGTCGCGCTCTTTGGAATAAGCCAGTTTTCAACGGCCCAGGCTTTACTGGCACCCGTCGAAACAGCGCCTTTCCCCGATGTCTCGGACCAAAATTACAAAGAAGCAATTACCAAATTAAAAGATGCTGGGATTGTTCAGGGATATGAAAATGGCGATTTCAAGCCAACCACCGATATGAATCGGGCAGAGTTCATGAAGGTTTTAATCGGATCGATCACGAAAGAACCAAAGGGAAAAAACTGTTTCGATGATGTACGTGAAGAATGGTACGCTCCCTATATATGTGAAGGAAAATCCCGTGGCATCGTCAGCGGGGACGACACGAATCCTAAAATGTTCCGTCCGGCAGAAAAAATAAAGTTTTCAGAAGCCGCCAAAATAGTAGCAAAAACGTACAGCCTGCAGGGGGGAGAAAAAGATGCAAAGGCATGGTACAAAGAGTTCATCACGGAACTTCAGAATAAAAAAGCCATCCCTCTTTCAGTAGAATACTATGACGAAAACGTATCCCGGGAAGAGATGTCTGAGATGGTCTGGAGACTCAAAGATAAGGTAGAAGACAAAGCTTCCAGAACCTACGATGAAATCGGTGGAAAAGGATTAGTAACAGCAAGTTCATGCGCCGATTTGCAGGCTCGTTACGTAAAAGCAACGACCTATCTTTACCGAGACGATTTCCGCGCAATGGACACGAAGCAAAGCATCCCCATGCCTATCATGGTTCCGATGGAAGATGCATTATCAGTACAAAATGCAACAGGAGCGGTAAGCGCCGAAACAAAGAGTCCCGATGCTGGTGCGGCGAAAGACTACTCCTCTACCAATGTTCAAGTGGAAGGAGTGGATGAAGCCGATGTCATAAAAAATGATGGAAAATATATTTACCTCATCAAAGGAAATTCCGTCCGAATCGTTGAAGCCTATCCGGCAACTTCCATGAAAGAACTCATCAGTTTTTCATTGGGAGAAGAAAATAAGAATGAAAACTTTTACCCGACCGAAATGTACGTCGATGGCAACACCTTAGTCGTCATCGGAACACTTTCGTATTACAACAATTATCCACAGCCTTTAATGGATACCACTTCGGCTGACGCTAAAATGGCAGCCACCAGCATTATGCCGGTTTACTATCAAAACCGGGTTCGCGCCTATGTGGTGGATATCACAAACCACAGCAAGCCGGTAATACAAAGGTCTGTTGAATTTGAAGGAAACTACAGCGCGTCTCGAAAAATCGGCTCGACGCTTTACATGGTGATGAATCAATATCCTTCCTATCCGATATACTACGGAATAGAGCAGCATGACAAAGATATCAAAGCGATGGATATCATGCCGAAAATGAAAGATTCCGTAAAAGGTACGGATGAGCTTGCGGTTCCTTGTAATAAAGTACGAATCTTACCGAAACCACAAACCTTCAACTTCTTGATTGCGGCGGCCATACCTTTAAAAGATAAGACGCAATCCGTTGAGCGGGAGGTAATAGTGGGAAATGTCCAAAACCTTTACGTTTCGCAAAACAACCTGTACGTGGCTTCCACCGAGTGGGCCGGAGGATTTTACAACCCTTACAGCCAATCGGAAAATACCATGATCTACAAATTTGCTTTGGACAAAAACTCTATCGAGTACAAAAACCAGAGCAGTGCGCCAGGACAGATTTTGAATCAGTTCAGCATGGATGAGAAAGATGGAAATTTTCGCATTGCCACAACAAAAAATAACTACAGCGGTGGAAATAAAAGCACCAATAACCTCTATGTTTTCGACAAAGATATGAAAATGGTCGGAAAAGTGGAAGGTATAGCTCCCGGCGAAAGCATTTACTCCGTTCGCTTCATGGGAAATCGCGCGTACATGGTAACATTCAAACAAATCGACCCTCTTTTTGTCATCGATCTCACCACTCCGACAAGTCCAAAAGTTTTGGGTAAATTAAAAGTCCCGGGATACAGCAACTACCTCCACCCTTACGATGAAAATCACATTATGGGATTTGGAAAAGAGGTGGATGAAAGTATCGATGCCGATAAAGTTCACTCGGAAGATGCCGTTTACTATACCGCCGTTCAGGGTATGAAACTCGGCATGTTCGATGTCACTGACGTCAACAATCCAAAAGAGATGTTTAAAGAGGTGATCGGCGACAATGGGACCGAAAGTGAACTCCTTTATAATCACAAAGCACTTCTCTTTAACAAAGAAAAAGGACTTCTCGCCTTCCCGATAACCGTAAATGAAATACCGAAAGATACGCAATGTTCAGGAAAAACCTACTCGAGCTGTCCTTCGAACTGTCAAAAAATCTGCATGCCTTCTTCGTGTTCCTATGAAAACGGAATCAAAGTTTGCACGGCTGATTGTGACGGCCCGAAAAGCTGCCTTGCGCAAGATGCCTACAGCTCAAGCCGCCCGGTTTTCCAGGGAGCCTATGTTTATAACGTGAACCTCACGGATGGTTTTAAATTAAAAGGAAAAATAACCCATCTCACGAGCGAGGAAGAAGCCAGCATGAAAGAAAATGGATACCTGTCCAATTATGAAAAAGCCGTACAAAGAATCCTCACCATCGGGGAAAATATATACACAGTTTCTCAGGGTGCCGTTAAGGCCAACGCCATGGCCGATCTCCAGGAAAAAAATATGATTCCTCTTGCTGGTAGCACGTTAAATGGCATCATCCCATTCATGAAATAATGATGAAAAAACGCTATAGTTTGCGAACCATAAGAGTACTCTCCACCCTCATCCTGTTGGCATTGCTGGCAGGATGCAGGGCAGGAGGAGAAGTATCATCAGGGGGAAAAAATTCACCTGACCCTAACATTTCATCCATGCCCACTTCCGAAAAAAAATATACCGGCAGTCTATATAAAGGAAACTATGTGTATGCTGCCGCGATGAATTTAGCCTGGAACGAACTGGCAGAAAACGTGCTCCATGACAAAGTTCAGCTTCTAAATGGAGCGCCATCGGCTCTTGAAACCACACAACTTTTAAATAGCGCTCCATTCACCAAAAAGGATATGGATGCCGAAAGTTATTATGTAAAAAGTGGCTTTGGACAAAAAACGGTCGATGCCATCAATAAAGAAGTGAAAACGAAATTTCCGGAAAAAACATTTCCGGATATAAAAATAGATATGGCGGAAAAAGATTTCATCGCCTATGCGTATTTTCTCAAAAAAGTGGAATACCTGGAACCATTCAGCAAACTTTCGATCTCTTTTTACGAAAATGGCAAAGCCTCATCAGTTCGCGGCTTTTGGTCAGAAACCGAAAAGCAAAAAGAAAATATAAAGGTTCACAAATATTGGAATGACGACAAATTCATCATAAGCCTCAAATTAAAAGGATCGGTAGACGAACTTTTTTTAGCGAAAGGTTTTGAAAATGAACCGCCCGAAAAAGTAGTAGAAGAAATAAATACCTATGGAGGAAAGGAAGAAAAACCTTTAAAAGAAGAAGAAAGTTTTCACATGCCATATCTCAACTTCACTCATCAGCGCGAGTACGCGGAAATGCTGCAACAGGTAATAAGCAACAAAGGCTTTGAAGGATACATAATAAATACCATGCTGGAAAACATTTCCTTCACCATGGATGAAGCGGGAGCACGGGTAGAAAATGAAGCCGTTATTGCCTTTCAGCAAGCTGTAAAAAATAAACGGCTCTTCCTCCTCAATAAACCTTTTTGGGTCGTCATGAAGCACAAAAACAGCCAAAACCCTTATTTCATTCTGGGAGTTCAAAACAAGGAAATAATGGAACCCGCCGGATAAAACGTTAGTAAAAAAATAAGAATTTGACCACTCATTGACGCCAAAAAAGCGTAATACTTTTTATGAAACCCAGTTACTCCTTATAAAGATTCACTCTCGCGAGGACTCGATCCTAAACTATGGTAAAGGGTGGTATCAATAAAATCACCATACTCTTTTATTATTTCTTAGGAGGATTCATGATCCTTGCCGTAAGTCTAAGTCTTCGAGGCATCTCTACGGCCTCACCCCTAACTCCACCAACACCTCAGGCAGTCGTCCAGGATTTTTATAACCATTTCGAAATAGGAATTGCCTTTAATCCGACGGACGACAGCAGAATTTTTTCTTTAGATCTCCAAAATGTAGTGGCTGAAGTTGATGCCTTCATGACACATCAAGGTTTTACACTCGATTCTCAAAACGCATCCCCCAATTTTCGGGATAGCCAGTTTATAGATTTCGTACATGGCTTTACCAATGGAAATACCATACTTTAAAGGTCAGTCCCGATGATTATTCCGATCCAGGCGATCCACTGGGAAAAACTCCTATCGATTTTGCCTGTTCCGATCAGTTGCAAAAATATTATAATGAACAATCTCCATTTTTAGATGCATTAGCACTAAATGATCCGAATGGAAGTCAAAATGTTGTGGCCATATAACAAAAGCGATCGGGAAATTTTGTCATGGTGAGTATCAATGAAAGAAGAACGGGAAGATATGCCATCGTGAAGGAAGAAAATGGCGTCTATACAGTAATTTACGGAGGTCAGGACATTCCTCCATATAATCTCATGACGCAAAACAACGTTCCTCAAGATCTGTATGGAGAATGCTATAACGATTAATTTTCAGGCGAAGGATGAATTTATTAAAATAAAGAAAAGTTCGAAAGATACGTCTTTCGGGCTTTTCTTATCGTAGTTTATTCTGGCAATGCCGAAGGAGCGCTTCAAATATTCCGCGTAAATGATTTATATGTTTTTCCGGTTCCGATGGGTATCCCTGATTTTCAAGGTCCACCAGAAAAGCGCCCACACAACGTTCCATCAGGTTGAGATAAAAAGCTTTTTCAAAACCGGGATCTTCTGATATGAAAGGGATTTTTTTATAAGCCTCCTTCCATGTTTCGATATATTCGATAATGTTCTCTGGAGTAATACTGAAATCAGTTATTTTTTTGACAGCCGCCCAAAGATGGAAAGTGGTGTCATAATATTGGGGACGATAGGACCAATAAACATTCGCCAAAAGAACGCGCTCTCCAGTAGGCACAACGATAACATCATCGCGGGTAATGTGCCCATGCATAAACTCCATGGGAAGTGAATCTTTGGCAACCGCTTCGAAATACTCAGTGATATAAGCGTTGTAACGGTCCTGGAATGATTTTTTATCTTCCGCAATCTGCTGCCATTTCCTTACACGTCTTTCAGTGAACTGTCGGCTATATTTTTCATCATCCATTAAGGCAAAAAAAGGACGCGTAACGGCACGTTGTTTATACTCGTCATAAAATTGAGTAAATCGTTTCATGCCCTCTTCTGAAGCAAAAGGCTCTTCATACAGATGATCCCCTTTTACCTCTTCCAAAAGGAGGTAGCCATACCCTTCCGCTTCATTCCATGGTGACGATTGATAAATTTTTGGCAGCCTTATGGTGGGGCTTTGGTTGTATGCTAAAAATTTCTCATAAATAAACACCTCATCTTCCTCCAATTTCATGACCTGAATTTTTAAAACGGCGGGCACTTCTTTGTCAGCGGAAGGATCCTTATAGATACCACTGACAGCAGCAGCCCGCAAAGGACCACCGTATATTTTCCCTTCAAAAATTGTTTTATCCGGTTTAAAGCCTAAAAAACTTCCTATTTCTGAAATAATCTCATCCAAAGGTCGACCCTCTTCCGGATCAAAATATTTTTCTCCAATTACATTACTCATAAGAAATACATTACATATTATTATCTGCTTTTCACTTTTCTAGGATACTGAGTACTTAAGGTAGATCAATCATTATAAAGTAAGTAAATGTTCCAATCTCTTATGTAAAATTCGCCCCACTGCCTCTCCTCTGACGATCGCATCAAAGAGGGTGTTTTTGCTTACCGATAAAACTTTCCCCGCTATGATATCAAGAGTGCTGTACGTTTCGCTGGAACCCATATGTTTCAACATATCCTCATAGCCAGTCATGGCTACGAACCGTTCTTTGCCACCAAAATAGAGGCCAAGCTGCATAAGAAAGCTCCAATTGAAAAAATGCACATTGGCCTCAGCTCCTAATGCTCGAATTTTCTTTAACCGCTCCACCATTTCTGCCTGATCAAAAACTTCTTCTTCATGGTACTCACGAAATTTCTGTTCTGCCAATTGCGCTCCATCAGAGCGGTTTTTGGTTTCCCGACGCATATCGACGGTTATTTGTCCCGTTTCCAGGACAATAATTTTTCCTCCAGCTTTTTTTACATCTTTACCAAAGAGGACATCCTCGGCAATAGTATCAGTCCTGAACCCACCAACTTCGACGGCCATATCCCTTTTACAAAGAGTTCCGCTTCCCGTAATAAAAGGGTAATTTGTGCCGGCTAGCCAATCTTTTACGGTATTAACGGCGGCTTCGGCAGATGAATCTTGTTTGGCTCCCGAGCCAAGTTTTAAGGGCATAGTAGCGCACTGCGCTTGACGGTTTTCCATTTCTGTCAAGGCGTTGAGCATGAACTCTTTTTCCGTGCCTTGATGCACGGCAAAACCTTCCGTATCAGCATCCAGGAATAGCACATATTCCCCCTTGGCCAGATAAATCCCCGTATTGCGGGCATGGGCGACGCCTTGATCCACCGCATTCACAAAACGAAAATGAATGTTTTTTTCTCGCAAAACGTTTTCATTTTCGCGGTAAAAGTTCGTTACGCACTCAGCCGTATTGTCTTTACTATTATTATTAACAACGATAATTTCGGTTCCCTGCGGCAGTGCAAGTCCCATGAGGTAAAGGAGGAACTTTTTTACGGGAGATTCATGGGGATTTTTTTGATGGTAACGAACGTGCTCTGGTCCAACAGTGTTATCATTACCTTCATTATAGGCTGGAATAATGATGGAGAGAAGCTGAGCTGCTTCCTGAGTCTCGTCTTGAATAGCTTCAACAGCGCCTTCCTCAATACTCTCATGAGCATCAACAGGTGTCTCCTTCCGGCTATCAACATGCAACTGAAACCTTCCCGCATAATCGGGGATTCTATTTCGAAAGATAAGCCGCTTTTCAGTAAAAATACAATTTTCTAAAAACATAAAAAACATGGATAATTGTAATGTATTAAAATAAATAATTTTATTAAAAAGTCAAGAGTATGAACAAACCTAGCAATTTATTACATAAAGTAGATCAAATAGAATTAAGAAATCCCAAAAGAAGATTGACAAATATACAGTTGGGGTAAATAATACGCCCCATTTTAAATATCTTCATGCCCATAGATACTATTGATGTTGATGCCGAATCATCATCAGCGAGAGAAACTGAAAAAAATTTAGAAGCCGCTCCTGCAATTCAGAATAAAAAGGCAGAAATTCTTGCCGCCTTACAACAAGCATTACGTTCTCACGATAAAGAACAGGTAAGAGCCGTTATTGATAAGCAACTAAGACCGGCAATTACTCCAAATGGAGCGGTAATACGTCATGCAACTCCAGATGATCAATTAGAAGCAATAATGAACGGTTATTCCTCACAATTTTTTGTAGGAAATGGTGATCCTATTTATGGAGTTCTCTTTAACGGGCATTACAGGTTATTCATGCCCAAAAAATCTCCTGCCAAGGAAAAATTTGAAACTTTTTTTGACCTTCCTCCATCTGACTCGCCCCCTTGGGTTAGCATCCCCTATGACTGGAAAGGTAGCTCGAAACCATGAGTTTTTAAACCTGACAAGAACAAACCTTAAAGATTGAGTGACTTTTTTGGACGCAGCCCCGTTTGGCGTAAAAGATTATCCTGATGTTGCGTATCAAAAGGAGTTCGATAGGCACACATAAGGCCAATCCATTCCCCGCAATCCTGCCAGGGATAAAAGCCGGCGGGTCCGCCTCTCACCACTTTAACCGAAGAGCGAGGATCTTCTTTCCAAATACTGCCATCGGACGGAGCGTTATCATAACCGTCATGCCAATCGTCTCCGCAAACTTCGAAATAACATCCCATTCCCTTGATATTAAATCGGTTTACCAGCTCAAAGGGAGGCTTATTAGGCACATCATTCCCCCAGAAAAAAATAGTATCGGTACCTGCCCTGCAAGCATATTCCCATTCCGATTCGCTTGGTAGCTCCAATCCGGTCTGTTGGAGAAAACTTTCAATCTCTTCCATAGTCAGATACATAACGGTATCGTCTTCAAAAATACGGGTTACATCCGAAGAAAGTTTTGGAATGAATTTTTGAGCCACCGCTTGATTCACAAGACTCTTGGCCAAAAGAAAAGGTCGAAGAGTTACGGTCCGAACCGGAGTCGCCGATCGATAAAAAATCCCCCACTGTTGGCCAGGTACTTGTTTAAAATGCGCCGGATCCTTTTGCTCCATAGCATCGACAATGCCGGTCTCTTTTTTCGTAAACCCCATTGCAAAACTTCCACCCGGCATAAGGGTAAAAAGGAGACCAGTTTTTGCATGGCTAAAAAGTAGGGTATGGG
>CAYSYL010000034.1:8623-13484 GCA_964435355.1 uncultured Candidatus Peribacteria bacterium
CTTCGGTTGTTTTTGTAAGGCCGGTATGATCCGTATAAAGGGCTTTTTCTTGAGCATTGTCAGTAGCGTCACTTTTAAATGTCAGTCGAATGGTATCCCCTGAATTGATCCAAAAATCTTGTTCAATGGTTTTAAAAAGAAACTCCCGATGAAGATTTTCTTCGACAAATTTCCCGATGGCCTCCAGACGACCATGATCGGCACTTTGCCAGGCAGGTAAATGAAAAAGTTCCGGATAAAGCAGTGAAAGAGATGGCATAAATAACATTAAAGCTGTACTGAGAATAAGCACATCTACAATAAAAAACAAACAGTAAAAAAAATTACCCAGTGAAGAATAACATAAACTTTTCCTTACCTCGCAGCAAAAAATAAGGGAGTATTATAAAAAATTAACTGTCTTCACTTATAACACTTACTTTATTTCATGGAAGAAAAGGAAATCATCAAGCGGGCAAAACATGGCGATAAAGAAGCTTTCAGCGAACTCTATAGAAAGTATGATCCAAAAATAGAGCGCTTTACCTACCAGCGAGTGTCGGATGTAGAAGAAGCGGAAGATATTATTTCCGAAATTTGGACGAAAACCTTTATTCACTTGAAAAATTTCCAGGGTGAATTTGAAAACTCATTCGGAGCATGGATTTTTAGCATAACCCGTAACTGCCTCAGAGACTATTATAGAAAAAAGAAAGAACACCCGATTACGAAGGTGGAAAATGTGTCCGATCTGTCATTGAGCGAAGATTTCACAATGAACGACTGGTTCGATCAGGAAAGAATCGAAACCTTTATTCGACAGTTACCTTCTAAGCAACAGCAAATCATTCGCATGAAATATTTCGACGATCTGAAAAATAAAGAAATCGCCGCCACCCTGAGCCTTTCGGAAAAAACCGTGTCATCAGCCCTCAATAAAGCACTTCATAAACTTTCACGCATCAGGGAGTAATCTAGCGACTTCCACGTCTCAATAAACGAAAACGTTTTCACTCACTTTTATCGCCATCATCCATTCCATGAACTCTTCAAAATTATCAACACGCCACCTGACGAGGACAGAACTGCAGTCTGTCCGTCAAAGACGTGAGCGAAAAATCATGGAACTGTACGAAAAAAATTTTCTTTCCACCAAGAACGAAACCTCTTCCTGGATGACGATAAAAGGTCTTTCCTGCTCTTTTAATCATCTATCGCTTATGAAAAAAACTTTACTCGGCAGCATAGCGGCCATGTCATTGGCACTCATAGGAGTCTATGTCGCCTCATTCACCACACTCAACTATTCTAACAATGCTCTGACGCTCACGGCGCTTATCGACAAGGCGCAGGCTGCGGCTGAGCAACAGGCGGAAGCGGGAAAATATTTCCACCAGAAAATAAAATACACGGCTGATACCAATCAGACGGGAAAGGTTCATGAGCCGCCGGGAAATATTCTCATTACGCATTCGTTGCCGGAAGACATTGTTGAAACCTGGGCTGATACGGAAAGTGAAAACTATATGATTGCTAATAGAAATACGGATTCAGATGAAGCGATATATTCGATCGATATAACGAAAAATGGCACGAGGAAAGTATTCAAACTGGACGATCTGTCAAATCCTAATGCCATTGAAACTATCGATCAGCCTCTCGCCCAAACCGGACGAATCCCCAATATATTTTTCAATTTTAATCGGGCCTTGGGGAAGGGTTTGGAATCGGTATTGAGCGGCCAGGAAAAAATCGAATCACTTTCATCACTCTTCGCCCCGAATCTCACAGTGACGAACGTAACGTACCTTGGTCAAAGTACTCTGAATGGCAAAACCGTTGAGGGCTTATCATTTGAAACCAGCGATAGTGACGATCCGACCATGCAGGCCGTGATAAATTTTTACTTTGACGCTCAAACATTCCAACTGATCGAAGCTCATATCACCCAAAACGGGTGGATTTCACAGGTACAATACCTGACGAATGAATACAGCAATGATATCCCCACCGTCCAGATCGGAAATCAAACATTAGCGCTCGACAATACTCCTCTGTAACATTTCCAATTTTCAGAAGTAAACGATAAAGCACCCCTCTCAGCTAGGGGTGTTTTATCGCTCATAAGAAATATAAAACATATTAAAAATCTGATTTTATTTTTAATTTTAAGCCGACACGATAATAAATATTTAAAAATTTTCAATTATCGATCAGTTTCTTTTCCATCTTTTTTAATCGCTTTCTCTAGGGATTTAAGAGAGTGTTGGAACGCAGCATTTTAGTAAAGTAATATTGAAATATACATATAAATCATTATAATTTTTGAAAAAATTTATAACTTAATTTTTATGATTAAAAAAATACTTACCGCACTAGGAGTTGGCGTTATAGTAGTACTTGCCATCTTCTTCTATATAGGGAATAAAGGCTCAAATGAGGCTGGATCCTATAATGATAAAATTATAGATATGGATCAGCAAATTCTCGATGCTTTCGAGGATTTGGATAATAAATTCGACGATAGTGCCTCCGTTGATCTTGAAAAGGAACGGCTTAACATCGTTACTTTGGTGGAAAAAAATACTGATACTTTAAAAACTATGATTCCCCCAAAATTAGGTGATGAAGGATTTCGAGAGGCTGAACTTCAAATGTTTATTTTGTATAAAAAATGGGCAGAACAAGATTATAAAGAATTGGTAGGTATTTATAGCCAAAAAGACCCTTCCGACGCAAGTTTGTCAAGGGCTGATAAAATTTATGACCAAATAGAAAAAGAGGAGAAACCTCTTTTGGATAAAGTTGATCGTGCACAAAAGGCTTTTGCCAAAAAATACGTTTTCGAAATAGAATAGGTCGACTTAAATTTACTCTAAAACATCTCAAATCGTTTGATCAAAGTAATATAAAGGCCACTTTGAATATATGTTTAAAAGGGTGGGGCATAGAGAAATAGAAAATGCTCACTAGGTTTTTATAAAAGCCCCGCTCTCTTTTATAAGAGCCCGATGGTCTTTTTGTAATGCTCCGCCAAAATATCTGTTATTAAAAACGAATCCCGTCTCGAGATCATGGCATTCAAACCGAAGCGAAAGGTCGCCTCAATAGAACCGAATATCACAAGGGGTTAAATTTCTTATTTCCTCACCAACCCTCATATGAAAAAAATACTCTCGTATCTTTGCGTTCTCGGTATCCTCGGAAATCTCAGTATAATAAGTGCTTTTGCTTCACCCTTGCCGGGGTCAACCGTACAGGATACTTTACCCGCCGATACCGTCAATAACGTCTTACATCATTTGCAAAACCTTGCCGAACCCCAGGTCTATTTTTATGATGCTGATCATCCGGGCATTCCTCTCTATCAAGATGGTATCTGGTGGATCGCCCAGGATCCCAAACATATTCCGTATAACATTCTCCTTAAAAATGCCGAAATAATGCGGGGCTATCTGACTCCGTACGCAATGAACGATCCTTTTACTCCAGGCATGCGCAGTTTTAACCCGAACCTGCAAAGCTTTATTCAAGAGGTTGATAATGTCATGCTGAATGCCGGCTTTAATCTGGACTCGCCCAATTCCTCTACCTCCGACAGCGATGATCAATTTTACGATTTTGTTCATGGTTATAGTAAAAAAGATACCCTCTGTACCTTAACCATTATTCCTGATCAGTTTGGCCATGACGGGAATCCCTCTAGCAGAACCGACTTCGAATTTGGCTGTTCCAATCAATTGGAGAAATATTTCAAAGAACAAGTGCCGCTTCTAAAAGTCCTGACTCGCCCCGGCGATCCAACGATCGTTTGGAGACAAGTAAGTGCGGGCGGATTTACCGCCGCTTATCTGCACGGACGCAGATGGGGGAGTTGGGCCATTCTTCAAGAAGTAGGCGTTGGTAATTATATTCCTCTTTGGATAGGCGTGGATGAACCTCCTTGTTCGCTCATCCAGCAATACAATATTCCAACACAAGTTTACGAAAACCACTGTTATAACTAAAAAAAATCGATACTCAGTACATAAAAGCCCGGACAGATGAGAAAAGTCCGGGCTTTTTTTCAATAAAGGAGCTGCTTGGAAGCCATAATACAGGGTTAATTACCGCCAAATAGTAAAATATATTATACAATAAAATTTCCACAAAAGTATATTTATGTAATGTATTCCGGCCTTGTATATGCTGTAAAAGTTGCAAAAGTCACGTTTCTATAAAGCTTATTAGAAAGCCATTTTAAAAATCCTTAACTTCGTATACTTCGCCACCTGGGGGGAGGAGGGGGAAGGACTGATAAATTTGACAGGAGAACTTGCCATAAAGATAGATTATTTTTTATCATTGAAAGTTAAAATATATTTTAACTTTTCTGACAAATGCCAAAATTATGTTGTGATAAAAAAAGTGGTTTTGAAGGTTTAAATATTCCTTTGTTAAAATTTTTTGAAAAATAGGCGGGGAATATGCCCCGCCTAAACTCATTTTATGAAGTATGACACTCACTTGAGCAGTAGTAACAGCCATTTGATTGAGGATAAAGCTTTTTTGCCTCAGTAACTGCTGATTTGCATGAATAAAAGTTTCCCAATTCTATTCTATTTTCAATTGATGGAAGACGATGACAAAGTGAATTGTGGACTTCATGATCTCCATTTGTTTGTTCCTTTCTATTTACGTAGTAGGTTTCCATATCTTGTGGTTTAAATAATAAAATAATCTACCATTGCACTATTACAGTGCATGAAAAACTGGTGCTTATGATAAGCGACTTTCGTGTTTTCGTTGCAAAGACTCGGAGAACCTAATACAATGTACTTGCAATATTTATTGTACAGGAGACACGTCGTCTTTCCGGGCTACGTGTCTTTTTTTACTTATA
>CAYSYL010000035.1:0-13465 GCA_964435355.1 uncultured Candidatus Peribacteria bacterium
AGAAAGCTATGATCCTCAATATGGAGCCCGACCCGTCAGAAGAAAAATTCAGGAACTTGTCGAAGATCCTCTTACCAATAATTTTCTTGAAGGTGGTTTCCAAGAGGGTGATACTATTAAAATAGTAAAAGAAAAGGATGGGATCGCACTGAAAAAGCATAGAAAAGTGCAGAAAAAAGAGGTTATCGGCGCCACTTGACCTCAGCAATATAATTTACTAAAATTTTAAAGCTTTCGTGTGAGGTTTATCTTAAACCTCAGCTTAGTGGACTTCACACAAAGTTTTATTTTTAACACACTTGGCTGAGTTTCTATTTTATGGTTTCTACAAAACAGGCATCTCAAAAGATGGACGATCTTTTGGCAAAAATGGGTGAAATTTCACTTCCTCAACCCGGCAGTTTGGTCGAAGGAATAATTGTCAGCATTTACAAAAACAAGATCCTAGTCGACATTAATGGTGTGGCTATCGGGCTCATTAGCGGGAGAGAAGCAAAGGATTCCCATGATACGACAAAGTCAATTAAACTTGGGGATACCATTTCGGCGTATGTCATAGAGCCTGAAAATGAAGAAGGATACATTGTGTTGTCATTGAGGAAAGCTAACCAGGAGAAAACCTGGAAAAGATTTTTGGATGCTTATGAAAACAAAGATGTCATATCTGTTAAGGCAAGTGAAGCCAATAAAGGAGGTTTATTGCTAGATATTGATGGCATTAAAGGATTTATTCCTGTTTCCCAGCTCGCTCCAATGCATTATCCACGTGTTAATGATGCCGATGCCAATCAGATTTTAACGAGACTACAAGCTCTTATTGGTGAAAAATTTCAGGTGAAAATCATCACTATTGATAAGGAAAATGGGAAGTTGATTCTTTCTGAAAAAGCCGCCATGGAAGAACAAAGAAAGTCTGCTCTTGGAAAACTTTCTATTGGACAAAAAGTTTCCGGGGTCATCAGCGGTATTGTGAAATTTGGTATTTTCGTTGCTTTTGATGGTCTTGAAGGATTGGTGCATATTTCTGAAATTGCCTGGGGACATGTTAAGGACCCATCCGATTACGGTAAAGTCGGTGATAAAGTAGAAGTAATGGTTATTGGGGTTGATGGAGATAAAATTTCTCTTTCTATAAAGAGATTGACCCTTGACCCATGGCTCGAGGCAGCAAAGACTTTTAAGATCGGCTCAGAAGTTGAAGGAGAGGTCAACAGGATTTCACCTTTTGGAGTATTTGTTAAACTTAACGATGAGATTAACGGTCTTATTCATACCAGCGAACTTGGTGAAGACATAAAAGATCCGGCAAAATCGCTTAAAATAGGTGACAGAATTAAAGCAAAAGTCATAGCTGTTGAACCGGAAGAACACCGCGTAGGACTCTCGATTAAAGCTTTAACTGAGAAAAGTGAAATTGAGGAAGAAGCAGCTCCTAAAAAGGCAAAAAAATCCGATGAATCAACTATGAATAAATCTTCGGAAGAGTCATCGACTGAGGAATTAAAAAAATCTTCAAAAGAGGAAATCAAAGGCGTTGAAACAAAATCAAAAAAACCTCTAAAGAAAATGGCTAAGAAAAAATAGTTTTTTAGATCAATCTACGTTAAAGCAGTGCCTCCTTCTAATGGTCGTACTGCTTTTTCGGTATATGCTTCTAGTTTACTCCATCCTGATGCTTCTTTTTCGCCATAAGACTCGGATGTACTTGAATAAAGCTGCAAATTTTCTTTTTCTTCTAACTCATTATTTCCAAATGCCAATCCTGCCCTAAATCCTAATGCGACGGTTTCGGTGTGTAAATAGTCCCACATATCTTTCGGATCTGACTTCCCTTCTCGCATGCATACTAACTTGAATCTTCCACCTGGATGTGCCTTATCTTTCAGTGCTGTGTAAATAAGGAGTCCATTTTTTTGTTTTCTTTCCCCAAGAGGAAGGCCTCTTTTTTGGAGTGCAGCATCCATAGCCGCCATTGCGCTACGATTTGTTTCCTGATTTACTCTGTTGCCAGCGACATGGTAAAAAAGTGCCTCAGGCTTATTCAATACCCAATCGATATATTGAGGTATCGTTGCTCCTATATACATGTCATATCCTGCAATTTTATTAATTCGTGGATCTAATTCCAACCCACCTTTTCGAGTGTCAGCATTGGTCCAACGCCCGCCACCGCTATGCCCTGCCCGGGTTATTGTATCGAACCTATGAGTTGGATGAACTTCCTGGAAAGTGCTTTCAATCTTTTTTTGTAACATCGACATGGCATCTGTTCCTTTTTCTTTCTGGTGCCATTCATCGGGATGTCTCGGCCTTACGATGGCATACGTTAAATTTTCCATTCCGGCCTCTCGTCCCATTTTAAATTGTGCTCCGAGCATTTGATTTCGAAAGAGTGAGTCATCAGGAGTTCCTTTTCCACCAAGGGTTTTATCAAATGAGTTACCATCTGCCACTAAAAATTGTACCAATTCATTTTTTTGATTGGGATTTAACTTTTTGGGTATATCGATATGAACATACACATCGAGTTCGGGAATTTCGAATCGTGTTATGTATGAATTTTCTGTTTCAACAAATCCATGCGTGTTTATAACTTCCATGTAGGGTTTTCCCTTAATGAAAAGATAGGGATAAGCTTTTGCTTCAAATTTTGATGGATCAGCTTTTTCAAAATTTCCCGTTCTATTTTTTTCTGAGCTACTCATTGATGAAGGCGGAGATTCTTCTTCCGATTGAGATTCATTTTTTGAAAGTTTTTCTTTTATATGTTCACCCATCTCACGGTACCCTTTCTCCATATCCAGATGAATACCATCGAGTGTTGGTAAATCCTTGCGTAAGCTCCCACGATATTCTGGATCTTCCATGGTTGAAGCGACATCGACGATATTTTCTGGTTTGACCATTGGTTTGCCATTTTCTACATTTGAAGCTCCTCGCCTTATCCACTCGTTCAAGTCACTCCACTTTTGCCTCATTGCTGGACTTTGAGAATAACTCGTGTCGTTTCGTTTAAACATTGGGAGCACCGTCAATAATTTTACCTCCATGCCAGCGTCCTGGGCCATACGGCACATCGTTGCAATATTGTCTTTTATTTCTTCAAGAGATACGTTGCTACTAATATCGTTTGTTCCTCCATTTAAAATAAGGGTTGTTCCTTTGCAGTCTTCTGGACGGGTTTGTATTAAACGCCCCAATCTTCCCTTCATTTCCCGCGTCGTTTTTCCGCCGGATTGTCCATCGAGCGGATTAATTTGTTCTCCATTTGGTACAAATTTTTTATAGCCATTTGATAAGGAATCGCCGATAATGAAGCTTTTTTTATAACTATATTCTTCTTTTTGTGGAGCGGTCTCTTTTGCCTTATCTGTATGAGAAAGATCTGCATTCTTTTTGGGTATTCCTGAAGATTTTGTCGAAACAGTATTTTTTCTCTCTTGGTATATATCTTCACTTTTGGTTTTGACTGAAGAAGTTTTGAGAATTTCTGCGGAGGCATTGCTTTTATCAATGAAATTCGCCGTATTTGCAAATTGAGTTTTTTCTTTTGTGGCAGCAGACTTTTCTGTATTGTCATCTATTTTTTTACCTAGAGCCGGTGTTTTTTCTTTTATTTCCTCAGATTTATTCTCCTGTTTCGTTATTTTTTCCTCGTTGATGGATTTTTCAGTTGTTTTTTTTGGAGATGGCTGAGCCAGGTCTTTCTCTGATGGTACGTATATCCGCTTTCCTCCATATTGATTGAATATTTGAGTTTTCCCAAATAATTCAGGAAACTTCTTTTGAACTTCCGTTACGTCCATCTCCACTCCATCAACTTTCCAATTGGTGCTACAAAGGATGACACCATGGCTATAATCAACGTATCCCGTATCTTCGCCTGTTTCATCAGTTTTCTTTTTATTTTCTATCCATCGATGAGAACCAACCGTATTATTTTGATAAAATATAGTTCCTTTCTCTACCGCATCTTCTGTCACAGCTCCTGGCATCAATCCACCATGGAAAGCCAGTTGTAATTTATTTTCCGGTTTTTCAAGTTTTTCGCTTATAACAATAATTTTTTTGTGTCCAATAACAGGTGTTCCTAATGGAATATTTTTTAATTTTTTATTCGTTACTTTATTGTGAATTTTGTAATACTCACTGGATGTCATCCGAGAGCTGTTCATGCCGCTTTCGTCTCCACCTTCTTTAATAAACTCCGGATCTCCTTGGTGGGGCATTACTACTTTTTTAAATTGCGGATCAAGGAACATAGCATTTACCATTCTGGCATTTGGTAACATCATTCCGAATTTGTTTGCCAAATACTGAGCCGTTTTTGGCGTCATGGGAATTCGAACGAATTTCGGGTTTCCTTCGTTATCTTTTTCATCAGTTCCAATCGAAAGACAGTCGGGCGTCGTTTTAAAACTTACATCATGTTCCGTGCCATCCACTCCTTTAACTTTTGTGTGGACCTCTTTGAGTTGTTTAATGAATTCTGGAATATATCCCGCCTCAATCGCTGCTTTTATTTTTGCTTCTCTTGCTTCTCCTTCTAAACCGTTTATGGATTTCAAAAATTCTTCTCCTGACATCTCTTTTGCCGGTTTTTCCGGTTATTTTTTTTCTACTATTGGATAGGTAGTTCTTGAGTCAATTTTTTCCTTTATGCCTGAAGCATTTTTTGAATCAGAATCCGGGGCACAAGAAACTTTTTTCTCAGGAGTCGTATTTTTTAGCTCTTTTTTTTCCTCTTCTAAACCGCTAAGATCAACCCAGGTTTTTTTAGGCACTTCTGGAGATTTTTCAGTTGTTTTTAAATCTGATGGATTTTCAGGATCAAAGCAGCTTTGCCGCTTGGGTATAAATAACAATCCCTTGAGTCCATATCCACATTGTAATCTTTTTTGTACCACTCGTTTCCTAAAAGTTAGAAATCATGTAATTATAGCATATGGAAGAGAAAAAGCATACTCCGAAGCGAACATGTTTGGCCTGCTTCAAAAAATATGAAAAGTCTCATTTACTAGCGATAATTAAGCAAAACGATGGTTCAATGGCAGTAATTTATCCACTTGACAGGCAAAGTATTTTTGGCAGAAGCATCTATCTTTGTCCTGAAAAAAAGTGCATTCTTTCGGTATCCGAAGAAAAAAAGAAAAGATTTGTAGAAAGCCGGCTCCAAGCAAAAATTCCTGAGAAAATATGGCAAGAATTACTGGAGTGGAACGTTTAAATTTTTTATGGATACTCCCCTATTTACTTCACTTAATGATGCACAGAAAGAGGCGGTTTTCACCATTGACCAGCCTATGCTTATTATCGCCGGTGCTGGGACGGGAAAAACGCGTGTCATTACTTCAAGAATTTTATACTTATTACTCGAAAAGAAAGTTCCAGCCCATCAGATACTGGCTTTAACTTTTACTGAAAAAGCTGCTAATGAAATGCTTGAAAGGCTTGATAAGACTATGCCACTTTCCTACGAGGAAGTGACGATTAAAACTTTTCATGGTTTTTGTGATCAAATTTTACGTGAACGAGGTATGGATATTGGCATTGATCCCGGTTACGAACTTTTAAGCTCAGCTCAGCAATGGATATTTTTAAAAAAAAATATTTTTTCCTTTGATCTGGATTATTATCGCCCTCTTAACAATCCTTCCAAATTCTTTTTCGCCTTATTAAACCATTTTAGTCGCTTAAAAGACGAGGATATTTCTCCTGAAAATTATAGTGTCTATGCTCAAAATTTTCCCCAACAGTTCACTCTTCCGCTTACAACAGCAGACCAGGAACAGGCAACTAAACTTCTCGAAGTCGCTCAAGCCTATAAGCATTATCAATCACTTATGCTTAAAAATAACTTTTTGGATTTTGGCGATTTGCAGTATTACGCTTTACGTCTTTTTGAAAAACGGGCTTCGGTCCTTGAAGAATATAGAAAACGTTATCGTTATATTTTGGTTGATGAGTTTCAGGACACCAATTTCGCTCAACAAAAACTGGTGACTTTGCTGGCGCAACAGCATAGGAACCTGACTGTTGTCGGTGACGACGATCAGGCTATTTATAAATGGAGAGGAGCTTCTCTTACCAATATTCTAAGTTTTAAAAAAAATTTTCCGGAAGCCTTAAAAGTAGTTTTGTCGGAAAATTATCGTTCTTCCCAGGACATATTGGATGCCAGCCACTCCGTCATCCAAAACAACAATCCCTATCGGCTCGAATCTCAAGAACATATCAATAAAAAACTTCTAAGCCCGCGTGGATATGAAACTCCCGTCTCTATTCGCCATTTCAGCAGTTACCATGATGAAGGGAAAAATATTGCTGAAACTATTACTTCCTATGTGAAGCAAAAAAAAGCTCGATATGGCGACTTTGCTCTTCTTACCCGGACAAATTCCCAATCCAATACCTTTATTCAAATTTTTAAAGATTATGGAATTCCCTTTACTACACGGGATACCCAGGGACTTCTTCACTATGAGGAAATTAAAGATCTCATTGCTCTCGTTCGATTTATAGCCCAGCCCCATGATGATGTTGCTTTTTTCCGGTTGATGTCTCTTCCAATTTTTTCTATTCCCATGAGCGATATTTTGGATATTGTGAAACGAGCCAAAGAACATAATTTTGAGCCTCTTTTCTATTACTTGCGAATAATGGTGAGAGATGAAAGCCCTAAGCAGATGTTACCGGGTTTTGATGTCGAAAAGAATCTTTTTGTCGATATTTACAAGCTTTTTAATTCACTTTTAGATTTCAGCAGAAATCATAGTATTAACCGTGTTCTCGGAGAATTTTTGAAAGTTTCAGGATATTATAATGATCTTACTCATAAGGAAAATGCTGAAAATACTGAAAAAATTCAGCACATTGGACAGTTTTTGGAAGTAGCTCAAGACTTTCAAAATGAAACTGAGGCAGAAAATTTTCATGCATTTTTAGAGTATCTTAAACTGATGGATGAAGCTCAAGGATTTCTCGGAGCGAGTGTTAATGTTTCAGAAACTGACGCCGTTACTGTTTTAACCGTTCATTCCAGTAAAGGATTGGAGTTTCCATACGTTTTTATTCCCAGTTTAGTGGCACAGCGATTTCCTACCATCAATAGAAGCGATCCTCTTCCTATTCCTGAAGCACTTGTTGCTGAAGAACTTCCAAGCGGAGATATGCATCTCCAGGAAGAGCGGAGACTTTTTTATGTCGCCTGTACTCGTGCCGCTCGACAACTGTTCCTTAGCTATAGTGATTTTTACGAAGGAAATAAAAAGTGGAAAAAATCTCTTTTCATCGATGAAATCCAGGAGAGTAGCCATGCTGTTTTCGAAGAATTGGGAACGACGGAAGAGGATATAGATAAGAAGAAAGATACTTTTTCGCCACCGCCTGAAACTGGTCCTTTATCCTATGTTCCGCCACATTCTCTCCATCAGATGAGTTATAGTAAAATTGACACGTTTGAAACCTGTCCTCTTAAATATAAATTCCGCTATGTTTTCGGACTAGCAACACCATCTTCCCATCAGGCAAGTTTCGGCTCCTCGTTGCATAACACCTTGAATCTTTTTCATCAACATTTAAAAAAAGGAGGAACTGCCAGTCTTGATGTATTGAGAGATATTTTTGAAAAAAGCTGGATCATGAGCGGGTATGAAAGTCGTGCCCATGAACAGAAAAGAAAAAAACAAGGGTGGGAAACGATGGAACGTTTTTTTCTCAATGAAGAAAAGAAAGGTTTCTCCGTACCTGCCTTTTTAGAGAAAGCTTTTCGTTTAAAAATTGGTGATTTTATCGTGAATGGGCGAATCGATCGTATTGATAAGCTCGATGATGGAACGTATGAAGTCATCGATTATAAAACAGGAACTTATAAAAAAGGTGAAAATCTTGAAAAAGATTTGCAGCTTTCCTTGTATGCCTTGGCATGCCAGGAGGTTTTTCATCTGAAAGTTTCAAAACTCAGCCTGTTTTTTTTGGAAGATGCCATGAAAACTTCCACGACCAGAAGTTTTGAAAAACTTCAAAGCACCAAGCAGGAGTTTCTTGATCTTGCTGGAAAGATTAAGCATTCTGACTTTCAGCCGACTCCCGGGTTTTGGTGCGGGTTTTGTGATTTCAGATTACTGTGCGCTGCAGCGCAAACTTGACGGTGAGGATACGCTCACCTATACTACTCTGCGGGTGTGCGCACTCCCTCCAACTTCATTTACTATTCTATGGATATTTTACTTATATTTTTGGGAGCTTCCATTGTCGGCTTATTGATTTATCTTATTTTACAGCTTAAAACCTCACAAAAACCGGAGACGGATGCTTCACAAAAATTGATGCTGGAGGTTATTGAGAATTTAAGAAAATCTTTGCAGGATTCTGACGGGAAAAACAGGAAAGAGCTCCAGGATCGATTTGATAAAATTACCGAATATTTAACGCAACATCAACATCGTTCGCTCGAAACGATGCAAAAACAGTTTGGCCAAAGTGCTAAAATTATTGAAGAAGTGACGAAAAAATTAACTCAATTGGATGAGACCAATAAGCAGGTCGTTGGTTTTGCAGAGCAGATGAAAAGTCTGGAAAATATTCTTAAAAATCCAAAGCATCGAGGAATTCTGGGGGAGTATTTGCTGGAAACATTGCTAGGGAATGTTCTGGCTCCTTCTCAGTACCAAATGCAGTACAGTTTTCGCGGATCTGAAAAAGGTAAGGAGGAAAATAAAAAAATAATAGTGGATGCCGTTATATTCATCGATAAAAAAATAATTCCAGTAGACGCCAAATTTTCTTTGGAAAAATATAACCGACTTATGCAGGAAAATGATGTAGCTAAAAGAGATCTTCTGGAAAAGGAGTTTAAAAGCGATTTGAAGCAACGTATCGATGAAACGGCGAAGTATATTAACCCTCAGCAAAATACGGCGGATTTTGCTTTTATGTTTATCCCGGCGGAAGGAATCTTTCATCATCTGCTTATTTACAATGTTGGAACTCTGGATATTAACACTCAGGATCTGATTGAATATGCTTTTAAAAAGAGGGTTATTATTGTTTCACCTTCCTCATTTTTTGCTTATTTACAAACAGTTTTACAAGGATTGAAAGCTTTAAAAATTGAAAGCTCCATGCAGGAAATCATTAAGCGCGTTGGTGACCTTGGGCGTCATTTGAATAGTTATGAGGAGTTTATCGTCAAGTTGGGGAATAATCTCGGATCGACCGTGAATATGTATAACAAAGCAGCCGTTGAGTTTAAAAAAATAGATAAAGATGTTTATAAAATAACCGATGGCGAAAGCGGTGGTATTGCTGAGATTGCTCAGCTTGCCGAAAGGCCTCAGGTTGTCGATTAATGGGAGGAGTTTTATTTCTGATTGGCACATTGACTTTTACGACGCGGTTCCGTAGACTTTATACGCTTTTTATAGCGTATTATTAACGTTTTTACGTGCCCAAAACTTCTTCCAAAACACCGGTAAAAAAAACAGTCAAAAAAGTTGCTTCCAAAACTGAGATAAAAGGAAAAACTTCATCAAATCCTAAGTCTAAGACTAAAGTTCACGATACGACTGCTGTCAGGACTTCTTCAAAATCTCTTAAAAAAGAAAGTTCCAAGAAAAAGATTCTACGTTCCGAATCTTCAATAGTCCATGAAAAAAAATCGACGGCTCCTCTTTCACCTCCGTTGAAAAATGATGCCGTTTCTTCTGAAATGGATGGTGTGATTGACGAACTCGATATTGGACGGGCGCCTGAAGAAAAGGCGGCTATTTACGATGAAATTATTTCCCAGGAATTGGAACGTGAGTTGATTAGAAGCCAAAGGAAGCAAATGGCGGGAAAGGAACAGGGAAAAAAGGAACAGAAGAAGTTACATCCAGCTTTCACTCCTCGAGTGCCACTCGATAAGGTTATCGAAATACCTGATGTTATTACCGTCAAAGAGTTTGCCGAAAAAACAGGACTTGGAGCCGCAAAGGTTATTGGAGAATTGATGAAAAACGGTATCTTGGCCAACATAAACCAACAAATAGATTATGACACTTCCCAAATCATTGCCGATGATTTGAAAATTAAGATAAAAAAGAAAATTAGCAGTGCTTCGGCTGAAGACGTCTTTAAAGGGAATTTGGATGCTCTTTTGAAAGAAGAC
Organism: uncultured Candidatus Peribacteria bacterium; assembly: GCA_964435355.1. Lineage (GTDB taxonomy): Bacteria > Patescibacteriota > Gracilibacteria > UBA1369 > UBA1369 > CAYSYL01. The sequence continues at coordinate 10,151 of CAYSYL010000035.1, forward strand.
AATACCGAAGATCTGAAGCAGCGACCCCCTATCGTCGTGGTCATGGGTCACGTTGACCATGGAAAAACGACCCTTTTGGATTTTATTCGAAGTGAGCATGTGGCTGCTAAGGAGTCAGGCGGTATAACCCAGCATATTGGGGCCTATCAAGTTGAAAAAAACAATCGAAAGATCACTTTCTTGGACACTCCGGGACACGAAGCTTTTACGGCTATGCGCGCCCGAGGTGCCAAAGTAACGGATATCGCCGTTTTAGTAGTAGCTGCCGATGAAGGAGTAAAACCTCAAACTATCGAAGCATTGCAGCATGCTCAGGCGGCTGAAGTGCCGATTATTGTTGCCATCAATAAAATGGATAAAGAAGGAGCCGCACCAGAGCGGGTTAAGGGAGAGCTGGGAGAGTATGGACTCATTCCTGAAGAATGGGGAGGCAAAACCATTATGGTTCCTGTTTCCGCCATGACGGGAGAAGGAATTCCCAAACTTCTCGAAATGATTTTGCTTGTTGCTGATTTGGAAAATCTAAAAGCCAACCCTTTACGCAAAGCTATAGGAACTGTTATCGAAGCCCATTTACATCCAAATCTTGGACCGGTTGCAACGGTTATCGTCAATACGGGTACCTTGAAACTGATGGATAACATTTTAGTAGGAACTACCTATGGAAGAGTTAAATTGATGAAAGATTATACCGGGAAAAATGTCAAAGAGGCGGGACCTTCCTGTCCTGTGTTAATAGCGGGACTGACGCAGACTCCTTTTAGTGGAGATATTTTCCAGGTTATGGTTGATGAAAAAGCTGCCCGTGACCAGGCTATCAAAGTTCAAACTCTTAAAGAAGCTGATATAGCGGCAAAACGTGGTGTCGGAGAAATTATCTCACAGATCAGTTCCGGTAAAATGAAGCAATTAAAACTGGTATTAAAAACCGATACAAAAGGATCGCTTGAGGCTATTCGCCAGGCTCTTTCACAAATCAAACATGAAGATGTCGGTGTTAAAATTATTCTTTCCGGCGTGGGTAATGTAACGGAATCTGATGTTATGATGGCTGCCGCAGCCAACGGAATCGTGATGGGTTTTCATACTGACGTTAACATGCAGGTTCAAAAAACCGCTCAGCGTGAAGGGGTTGAGGTTTTAAAATATACGGTGATTTACAAACTGCTCGACGATATTAAGAAGATATTAACGGGACTTTTGGAACCGGAAATGGTTGAAACTATTCTTGGAAGAGCTTATGTCAAACAAATATTCCTTACGAAAAAGAAAGAGATGATTGTCGGTTGCAAAGTCATTAGCGGGAAAGTTGAGAAAGTAAAAGTACGTATTTTTAGGAATGAGGAAAAGGTGGGTGACGGACAGATTAATTCTCTGAGAAAAATCGATCAGACGGTGCACGAGGTTGCTGAAGGTAATGAATGCGGCATTATGTATTCCGGATTCCTGCCTCTCCAGGTTGGAGATATTTTGGAAGCCTATAAAATGGAAAAACGTGTCAGGACTCTTTAAATTTTTTGTATGGATAAATTTCGTCGCGTAAAAATTCCGACTCATAGTGATCCACGAGGCAAACTGAGCGCTGTTGAATTAAAGGATTATATCGATTGGATTCCCAAGCGGGTGTATTATGTTACCGGTGTTACCCTTGATAGAGGAGGGCACGCTGTTCGAGGTGAAAAAAAAATATACGTGGCGATGGAAGGGACAATGACGGCCCGTATTCATGATGGGAAGAAATGGCATGAGTTTGAAATGAATGGCCCTGAGGATGCCATCGTCATGGATGGTATGTGCTGGAGAGAGTTTAAGAATTTTTCGAAGGGGGCTGTTTTGACGGCTATTTCTAACATGAATTATGAGAAGGATAAGTATATTTATGATTTTGAATTATTCCTTCAGGAAGCAGCATAACAGTAATATAGCTATTAAATATTAACGTGGAGCTAACAGTTCTATTGATGGCTCTTGTATAAATCTGATACGGAAGGTAGAATTCATAACCTTATACAATATTCTATTTATTTCTATGGAAAGGCAACATGGGGGAATTCAGAAGGTAAACTCACGTAAAGTTCTCATTACCGGCGGGGCCGGCTTTATTGGTTCTAACTACGTACGATATTTCACCGAACAACATCCTCAGGATACGGTGGTAGTACTCGATAAACTGACCTACGCCGGGAATTTAGACAATATTGCCGATCTCATTCAAGCAGAAAAGATTCGCTTTATTCAGGGAGATATTGCCGATCAGGAGTTCATTACCGGACTCTTTAAAGATGAAAAATTTGATATGATCATTAATTTTGCGGCAGAAACCCACGTCGATCGAAGTATTATAGATCCCCATATTTTCGTGCAAACCAATGTTATGGGAACCCATAACCTTCTTCTAGCGTCGAGAGATTTTGAGGTGAAACGGTACCACCAGATTTCGACCGATGAAGTGTATGGAGATCTTGGAAGTGGCACGAATAACTATTTTACCGAAAAAACACCGATTAATCCGAACTGCCCTTACGCCGCATCGAAGGCGGCTTCCGATTTGCTCGTAATGTCTTACTACGAAACATATAAAATGCCGATAACCATCAGCCGTTGTTCCAATAATTACGGACCCTACCAGTTTCCGGAAAAACTGGTTCCCTATTTTTTCCGCCTTGCCAGTGAAAACAAACCCTTGCCGGTCTATGGTGATGGGTTGAATGTTCGAGACTGGCTGTATGTTTTAGACCATTGCCGGGCTATTGATCTGATTGTTAACAGTGACCGCTATGGTGAAGTTTATAATATTGGGGGACATAATGAATACACCAATTTAGAAATTACCCAGCATATTCTCCGATTTTTGGGAAAGAGCGAAGATCTCATCGTCTATGTGGAGGATCGGAAAGCCCACGATCGACGATATGCCATGGATCCGACAAAAATTGAGCATGAGCTTGGCTGGGCTCCCACGGTCAATTTCGATCAGGGGATTCAAAAAACTTTCGAGTGGTATAGTGAACACAGTGATTGGGTTCGTACCCTTGTCGAAAAACATGGTTCTCCAAGCTATAAGATTCAAAGCAAGAAACCATTGCCGACGACGAGGTAAAGAGTTTCAGTACACTATTTTGCACTTTTGATGTTTTCACTCATGGTTGAAATCATTTTTTGATCAATAATGGTTGCGATATTCATTCCGGTTATAATGTAAATAGCAGAATTTACGCCCTGAATCACCGGATTCCCATTGTCAGGATAGGAGAATGCCATTCCAGAATCTCCCCTTTCCAAATTCATGCCATAAAAACCTGCATAGTGTTTAGA
>CAYSYL010000036.1:0-13282 GCA_964435355.1 uncultured Candidatus Peribacteria bacterium
TCTTTAAGGATACCATTATTAGTGATTTGCATGATGGAGTCCTGATTATTGCTGTTCCAACGGTTATTGCTTTTAATTTCATTCGTGATCGCTATGAAGTGAAACTTTTAGAAGTAGCAAAAGAGTTATGTGCGGATATTAAGGAATTGAAACTCGAAGTGAGAGGTGCTCTTTTAGATGAAGAACATCCCCATAAACCTGATAAGAAAATCTTTGATTGCGAAGTGACTTTGAAATCTGTCCGTAAAATGCCGAATAAATCTGAAGTGGCCCTTGAGGGGGGGCTTCGGAGTAAAATGTTTAACCCTAAATATAGTCTTCAAAATTTTATTTCGGGAAATGAAAATAGATTGGCTCACGCGGCTTGTAATGCTGTTGCCGTTAAGCCGGGAAATATTTATAATCCGCTCTTTTTGTATGGAGGGGTGGGAATGGGTAAAACGCATCTTTTGCAAGGGACGGGGTTGCAGATTTTAAAAAACTATCCCCAGAAAAATGTTGTTTATATGACTTCAGAGCGATTTATTTTTGAGGTGGTAGACGCCATTGGTAGAAAATACACCAGCAGTTTTAAAGAAAGATATCGCAAGGTAGATTGTTTGATTGTGGATGATGTTCAATTTTTTGGAAATAAAGCGGCGAGTCAGCAAGAATTTTTCAATACGTTTAATGAACTGTATGATGCTGGAAAACAAATCATTCTCAGTTCGGACCGCCCCCCTTCAGAATTGGATCAAATGGAACAACGTTTGACCAGTCGTTTTGCCATGGGAATGGTTGTAGAGGTGGTTTTGCCCGAATTTGAAACAAGGCTTGCCATTTTGCAATCCAAATGTCAGGAGCTAGAAGTATTGGTTGATCCTGATATCTTGCAATTTATGGCTTATAATGCTCATCACAGTGTGAGGGAATTGGAAGGAATTTTGGTAAAAGTTATTGCGGAGTCACAACTGATGAATACGACTCCTACTTTGAAAGGGGTCGCTGATTTGATTCGAAAACTTTATAAAGATAAAGAGATTCAACAATTTCAAGGTGAAGCCTCTAAAAGACTGGCTACAAGGACGATTGATGATGTGATTGATGTGGTTGCTTCTTATTATAAATTAACCAAGAGTGATCTGCTGGGCAATGATCGGCGACGGGAAGTCATGCTTCCTCGACAGATTTGCATGTATTTGATTCGCGAATCTCTCGCTCAATCATATGAAACGATCGGAGAAAGTTTTGGTGGGCGAAATCATACGACTGTAATGCATGCTTGTAATAAGGTTTTGGACCAGATAAAACTGGATCCTCGCATGGGTCGCGATATTGAAGAAATTCGAAAAGAAATGGGGGTATAGGAGATTTATTTCTTTAATCTTTCCTCATGATGGACACATCTTGGCAACTTAACTGTAGCAGTGATATAGTATCACCATGATGAGACGAGCAAGGCGAAAATCGCCTATTGATTATATTCTTCCTTTCCTTATTTTCCTTTCGATTGGAATTATTGTTGTGCTTGGTGTTCAACTCTGGGGTAATTGGCAAAATCAAGGAAAAGCGGATGTTTATCTCTACGTTGTTGAAGGAAAATCCAAGCTTCTTCTTTATGGATCAAGTAATTGGGATACGGCTTATAACGGTACTCAATTACTTTTAGGCGATTCTTTTAAAACTTTGTCAGGTGGGCGTGCCTTGCTTAAATTCTTTAATGGCTCATTGATGCGTTTGAATTCGGATACGGCCATAACTTTGACTGATCTTCAAAAGCATTCGGATCAAGAGAAAATTGTCGTTAATTTAGATAATGGATCTCTTTGGGTGAATGGACATAAAAGTCAGGGGGTACGAAATGCTGCGTATGAAGTTCGAACTTCTAATATGCTCGTAAAAGCGAAGGGAACTATATTTGAAGTTGAGAACGCCGGAGGTCTCCAGTTGGTGCGCGTCTTTGATGGCGAAATCAAAGTGGATATTTTAATTACGTCAGATGGTAGGGAAAGAGTGGCGGATACTCGCAATGTCGGTGTTGGGCAGCAGATAGTTCTTGATAGTGCCTCAATTAAATCTTTCGAACAAAATAAAGAGGTATCACTTTTACAGGCAATTGATGATGCTTTTAAAACAACGGCATGGTATTTATGGAATACAAAAGAAGATATTTCACCGACGGATGTTGCCAATTTTGTTTCATCTTCAGGGAGTTCTTCAGAGATGACGTCAACATCTCCCTCTCCTTCAACTTCACTTCCACCTTCAACGTCATCCGATCCCGAAGACCCTACGGGGGGGACTCCTTTGACTTCTGAAACACCCTCATCTTCGGACTCTTCTTCTGAAACTACTCCAAGTGACACGGTTTTTGTTTTAGAAAAGCCGGTTGTTTCCTCACCTTTGTTAAGCGCGAGAACCATAACTGAAGGGAAAGTATCTATAACTGGTACGGTAAAGAAGGGAACAGCTGGTGTCCTCGTTGAACAAGTTATTGATGGAGTCATCGATAGCTATGCTCTCAATAAATTTAAAGTGGGAGACACTCAATGGAGTTATAATGCGGCAGAAGTATTTGGAAATTTACGACCTGGGGAAAATACTTATAGTATTTATGCCATTGATTCTGCCGGTAAAAAAAGTGCTCCCGTTACCGTGACGATTATTTATAAAAAAGCCGTAACGACAGAAGATATTGTTCCTCCACCTTCTCTTTAGTGAATCTTTTTGGTTGCGTTTTCACACCAGTGTTATTTTAAATATTCCTGCGCTTTTACACCGGTAGTGTCAAAATTATAGTAAAATTTTTGCTGTCAGAGGAAGATATTATAGGTATCTTGCTTTGTTTTGGTTGTGCTCTTCATTGGTCTTTGCATAGACCATTTCCCCCGTATCTGACCGGGTGAGATAGAAATAATATGGGTTTTCTTCTGGATTCATGATAGCTTTTATACTTTTTAAGCCCGGGTTACTGATGGGGCCTGGGGGGAGACCTTTAAACTTGCGAGTATTATAGGGCGAATTTTCTTTAAGATCATTGTGATCAATCTCACGATCACGACTTAAGTACAGAAGTGTTGCGTCTATGTCGAGACGCCAATCATCTTTTAATCTTTTTCTCAAGACATCTGCTACCATCCCCGCATCTTTTGGATTTGCCACCTCCTTTTCCAGAATGGAACCGAGTATTATTATTTTATTTAGTTCTATGGGACTCGTTTCATCTATAATATTTCCAAGTCTTTTATTAAAGGTGTTTAGCATAAGACTTATTAAACTTTCGTTACTGTAGTCTCCTGGATTCAGGAAATAAGTGTCAGGGAAAAGGTATCCTTCAAGAGGGTAGGGAAGTGGCTGGATTTTTTCTTTTATTAAAAACGGATATTTCTCATAAATTTTTGGATTTTGAGCTACTTCATGGGTGGCCCTTATAAAATCACCAGGAGTAATGAGTTCTAAATTGGCTAGTTTTTTATCAATATCCTGAATTGTGGCTCCTTCTGGAACCGTAAGAACAAATTCGGATTTACTTGGATTGGTTATAATTTCGGTGATTTCAGGAATGGTAAAGCTTTGTTTTAGTACGAATCTTCCGGCTATTATTTTTCGATCGAAGTTATTTGTTTTAACATATTGCTTGAAGGTTTCTTTGTCGGTGATAAGACTTTTTTCCCATAGATCATCGGCAATTTTATTGATGCTGTCTCCTTTTTTAACCATGAAGGAGACTTCTTCGGTAGCCGAAACATCTACCGCATCATTCAGGTGGGACTGGTAACTCATATATTTCCATCCCCACCACGCGACTATAATTGTAACCAATGCCAGACCTGTTTTAATCAGCTTTTTGGATTTGTTTTTTGGAGAGTGATCCATAAAAAGATGGTCCCTTATTATTGGATTTATTGGCTGAGTCCTTCAAGGTTGACGCCGCTCATAATAGGTCTCATTTTTTCCGCGGCAATTTGCTGTGATTTTTTCAGACCTTTATTGAGGGCTTTTTTTAAACTGTCTTCAAGTTTTACTTTATCTCCCATCTCTTCCGGAAGTGTTACATTTATTACTTCTTGTTCTCCATCGATGGTAATAGTAACTCCATTGGTTTCAGATTCGATATGGATATTTTTGAGTTCTGCCTTAATCATTTTTGCCTGTTTTTGAAGAGCATACAAATCTTTGGCTTTTTGAAACATTTTGTAGGGTGATTATGGATAAAATAAAATACTTTTTTGTGAGCTTTTTTCGGTTATTTCTTAATTAAAGGTTAAATGTATTGTAGTAGCCGCATTATATATGGTCAATCATTCTACGATAAAAAGTGTTGCGCTCATGGATTCTTTCGGGTAGACTTGCCCTGCATTTTTTCCTTTCTTACGTTATTTTGTTATGGAAACTGTTGAACTTTCTGCTCATGTCCGCGATTTAAAGGTTACGGCCCGAAATCTGCGAAAGAATAAGATAATTCCCGCTGTTATTTATGGTCATAATGAGGAAAGTTCCTCCTTGCAGCTTGAATATCAAGAATTTCGTAAGGCTTTTATGAAAGCTGGAAAGAATCAAATTATCACCCTCACTATTGATGGTAAAAAAAAGGCTCCTGTGCTTGTTCACGAGATTCAATTTCATCCATTGACGGGGACTATTGATCATGTTGATTTCCTTCATGTTAATCTTAAAGTTGAGGTAACTACTCAGGTTCCGGTCGAAGTGGTAGGTGTTTCACCGGCAGTTAAAAACTTCGGAGGCATTCTTAATGTCGTTAAGCATCAGCTTACTGTTCGTTGTTTACCTTTGGATTTGCCCCAATCTATTCAGGTGGATGTTTCCAAACTTGAGTCGTTGGGTGTGGCGCTCCATATAAGTGATTTGGAATTACCGAAAGGTGTTATGGCTCTTGATCCTGCCGATGCGACGGTAGTTACCGTTAATGCCGCTAAAGTAGAAGCGGAGACGACTGAAACAGCTACCTCGGCTATAGCTGGTACGGCGGCTGAAGCAGCTGCTGCTGAGGATGCTGCCAAGGCGGCAGAAGCGGCAAAAGCTCAAGGTAATGATAAGAAAGAGGATAAGAAATAAGCTAGAACTTATATCTCAACTAATTTTCTTTTTGTCTTTTTTTCATTGTCGGTTTTCGACAACGCTATATTTGCCAAAAATGCTTTTTTGCCTGGAAGTATATTAGCTTGTTTGCTATAAATCTTCCTTGTATTTTAACTAATTTTTTTATGAACAGTTTGCGTCCTTCTCTTTTGGTTGCCTCCGGTCTTTTTTTAGGAGCATGTAGTGGTGCTCATAAACCCTCGGAATTGCCATCGGTTGATCTGCAGGATTCTGAAACTTCTGTAGATCATCTCTCTTTGAAGGATTGTACTCCCGTCGCTCCCGAAGATGCTTATGAAAAAGCTTTTCTGGTTGCGGCGAATGAAATTATTCCTATACGTGCACGTATTTCCTATATTTTAGACGATATTACGCAAGAGGGAATTCCTATGAGTGATGGTGGAATGCAACGAAATGCTACTCGAGATGAGGTAGGCGAATATATGGATTTGAGATTCAGAGGTTTAGGAAATTCATTTGAAACCTGTTTTTTACCTATTTCCGGTCCAATAGCCTATCGAGCACATGTTGAAGTTGTTTGTGCCGAAGAGAAAAATAAATTTTATTGGATATTTCATAATACTATGAAAGGAGGGGAGGCGTATTATGATTCGGGCCTCATATCACTTTCATTGGAATCGGCAAAAAGGGATTACTATTGTTCTCATTCACTTACCCCTAATTATGATGCTCAGTACGCCGATGGATATTCTGCTGGTATGAAAGTTGGTTCTGCCTATCAGTACCTGGAAAAAACTTTTAAAAATCATGGAATTTCTGAATGGAGTACCAAAAATTCTTATGTGGAAAATTGCACTACCTCTTATCAGCCACTCATGAAATGTATTATTGGCCAAAATCCAACGCGTAATAGTGAGAATCCATGCCCTACCCGCCCGACTCAATGGCAGTATAGTTCCCATAGTGTCCCGAGAACTCCAGATCAAGTAAATGCTGAAGTGGGGTTTGCTACCATTTTGTCTCAATGTGTCGATAGTCTTCTGGAAGGCCAATAGATCAGTTCAGGAGCTTTTCCAGCATTTTATAAAGTTTATCCTGCTGCTCAGTATTACTGGCAGCAGGATTTTTTGTCGATACTTGGGTTAGTTTCAGCGTCAGTTCTTGCCCAACATTCAACTCACAGGCAATATTCTTCAATGGCCATTTAATAGGACTTTTTTCTTTCGCTTCAAGAATTAAATGGTCTTGGTCTATTCCAGTAATTCGTACTGGCAATGCTTTGGGAAGAGATTGGTCAATCATATTACTTTATAAGTAAAGCAGCGAGCATTGGGGCTATAATCAACGCAATGGTATTGATTACTTTAATAAGCGAGTTAATGGCTGGGCCTGCCGTATCCTTGTAAGGGTCGCCAACCGTATCACCAACAACAGCTGCCTTGTGAGCATCTGATCCTTTTCCTCCAAAATTTCCATCTTCAATGTATTTTTTGGCATTATCCCAGGCTCCGCCACCAGTGCACATTTGAAGTGCCAGCAAGAACCCAGAAACGATGACACCGGCGAGTAATCCTCCTAAACTTTGAGGACCCAATAAAAATCCAACGATAAGAGGGGCTAATACGGCAAGTAGTCCAGGAAAAATCATTTGTTTTAATGCTGCTTTGGTTACGATATCAACGCATCGTCCGTAGTCGGGCTTTTCTTTCCCACTCATAATACCTTTTTTCGTCTTAAATTGTCGGCGAACCTCTTCCACTATCTTGTAGGCGCTTTTTCCGACGGACTCCATACATGAGGAAGCGAAGAGGAAAGGGAGTAGGGCTCCAAGGAAAATTCCAATCATAACCCGGTAATCTGTAAGATTGAAAATAAAATTTACTCCTGGAGCATGAATGGCTAATTCCTCGGTATAGGCTTGAAAAAGAACGAGGGCTGCAAGAGCGGCTGACCCGATGGCATATCCTTTTGTTACGGCTTTTGTCGTATTTCCCACAGCATCCAGAGCATCGGTATTTTTACGAACTTTTTCAGGAAGTCCTGCCATTTCAGCAATTCCTCCCGCATTATCCGTTATTGGGCCGTAGGAATCAGTAGCAATAACCATACCGGTAGTGGAGAGCATTGTTACTGCTGCTATAGCAATACCGTAAATACCGTTTTGAAGGGTTGAGATTTCTCCGAAGTGGTAGGATAAAAATATTCCAAGGCCGATCAATATAACGGGAAGAAAAGTACTTTCCAAACCTACGGCTAAACCAGAAATGACGTTTGTTCCTGCTCCGGTTTGTGAAGCTTTTGCTATTCTTTGGACCGGTGAGTACTCCTTTGCCGTGTAGTATTCGGTAATAACAGTGATAAATAATGTAACCCCGAGTCCCACAACTCCTGCATAGAAAATGTTCATATCGCCAATCATGTATTTTGTCGCAAAATAAAAACCAATAGCGGAAAGTATTCCCGTTACGATCATTCCCCTGTATAAGGCTTTCATTATTTTTCCTGATTTTCCCAGTTTGATAAAAAAAGTTCCTATAATAGTAGCTATGACGGCAATTGCTCCAAGAAAGAGAGGATATTCGATTCCTGCACTTCCGATAGTTTCCGTGAGAGTGGATGCGGCAAGAATCATGGCGGCAATAATAGTGACCGCATATGTTTCAAATAAATCGGCTCCCATCCCCGCACAATCCCCAACATTATCTCCCACGTTATCGGCAATTACCGCTGGATTTCTTGGATCATCCTCCGGAATTCCTTGCTCAACTTTTCCTACGATATCCGCTCCTACATCAGCAGCTTTGGTATAGATGCCCCCTCCCACACGGGCGAAAAGTGAAATAAGTGATGCGCCAAAACCAAACCCGATGAGAAGCTTTGGAGCTTCTCCAACACTGATTCCAAGTATTTGAGTAAAAACATAATAAAATCCGCTTACTCCCAGTAAGGCTAATCCTACAACCGCAAGTCCCGTGACGGATCCTCCTTTAAAAGCTACGGAGAGAGCTTGTTGCAATCCTTTTTTTGCTGCTTCTGCTGTTCGAACATTGGCGCGTACTGATACATTCATTCCAATATATCCGGCAAGTGCGGAGAAAATTGCTCCCACAAGGAAGCCAATGGCGGTTAATACGTTGTCATTGTATTTACCGGCGGGTAAAACAAAAATCAACGCTATGAATAGTACAATGGTGAAGAAAAGAATCGTAATGGTTTGGCGATTCAAATAAGCCATAGCTCCTTCCTGTATCGCTTTGGCGATTTCTTGCATTTTTGCGTTTCCCTTATCTTTTTTTACTATAAAAATAGCAAGAATCAGCGCATATAAAAGCGCAATTCCGCTTACTGCAATACTGATGAGTGGAATGTTTTGCATGGATAAGACGAATTAAAAATTAAGAAGTAAAAATGGTAGGTTCGGTGAAGCATTTTACTGTAATGCTGCTCATTTAGAAATATTTTTCCTGCGTTTTGATTTGATTTATATAATTTTTATTATGCTTTAGGACGTAGAAGAGCTTTGAAGACTTTAACGTTAATAAAGTGTTGGTTTATGGCCCATTATTATCTTTTAGGGTAACTCTTTTTTGTTACTGTACATTTCTCGTATTAATTCTGCTTCAAGATACCTAAAAACGGGTTCAAGAATCCTTTATTTCATGCTATAATGTAGGGATTAACTTTTGATTTCTATGGCTGAAGAAAAAAAGGGTGATTTAAAACCTTCTGAAACTAATCCTTCTCTGCCTCACAATGGAGAAGGACAACAAAAAACCGCTGCCAGACGGAGACGTCGCCGTAGACCTCGAAAGAAAGTACAGAAGCCTTTATCGCTTCCGGAGCAACATAGCCAGTCTTCTCCTTCGAAGCCCCTCGTTGAAAAACCGCCGATAACTTCTTCCGACGAGGGTTCTTTACCTGTTACTGAACCTCCCCTTAGTTTAGAACCTAGTATTGCTCCTTCAAATTTTTCATCGGAAGTTTCCGATTCAGCCTCTTCCCAGCCATCTCCCGTACCTCTATCTGCTGAACCGGGTATTATATCAGAACCGGCGGTAATCCATGATAACGATACCCCTCCTTCGGAAAATTCCACTCCTTCGATGGGTGATAATGAAAACATTCCCCCTGATGTGGTTCCAACTTCTCTTCCTGATGCTTCTGTTGAGCCGGCATTGCCATCCGGGAATGAACCGGTGGATCAATCTCACTCTGAAACGCCGCCAGCTATTGAACCAGACGCCCCATTTGAACCTGATACAACATCTGAGCCTGAGGTAGTGTCTCCTGAGCCTAACATTGAGTACGTGTATCAAAATTCTGAACCTGAACAGCAGGCATCTGTTATGCCTCTTGAGGCAAGTTCTGAGTCATTGGATATGTATGAGGACTCATCAAATGTGCCACCAGATCGCTCCTCGGTGGTGGACTCGGAAACTTCTTCAGATTCTGAATCTTCGACTACTCCTCAGGAAAGTTCTATGGGTACTGATTCTACTGATCCGGCGGAAAATCTGCTTCGACGTTTTGTGGAAGTGTTCAAGAAGATTTTTATAATTATGCGCCGTTTTTTTGTTTTACTTTTCAGTTTATTACAGATTGTCTTTCAAAGATTTTTTTCTGTTTTTACCTTCATATTACGTCCTCGACTTTTAATGACTCTTCTTTTGCTGGGAGGGCTTATTTTTGGTGGATACTTTGTTATCAATCAAAACCTTCCTGGTAAAATTTATACCTCTCTTCTTACATTTTTTACCCCCAAGCCCGCCCCTCTGGTCACCTCTCCGCTTAGTCAACAAGAGTTATCTGGCTTTGGGATTGCTACTGTCATGCTTTTTAGTAGTAACCAAGGATCGTTTGAGGATCGCCTTCCGCCTGAAATTCAGGCCGTCACTTTTTTTGGTGAATTAAAGGAGCCAAAACTTCCCGGAGAAACCGGGATCACCGCTCTTATCTACTATGGCGAACTTCGTGATGAAGCAGCGGATTTTAATGAGTATGTTGAGTATGTTCGAAATTTAGAAGAGCTTCAGAATCTTTATAAGATCAATGTGTATGAGATGCTCGATCAAACAGAGGATCGTGCCAGTGCTCTTTTAAAATATCTCGAACAGTTGTATCAGGCCAAAACCAAAAGCGAAACTATTGTTCGTCGTATGGGACTTAATCTTGATGAACTAAAAATTTCTTATAATAGTCTTTCTTCGGACCGTTCAAAATATGAAGCTGATTATTTTACCAGTTTGGAACAGCTTAAGGCGGAAAAAAGTGATGCTATTTTAAAAAGTTTTATCGATATTGCCGAAAAACAAACTGCTTTAAAAGCGCGTGTTAATGCACTTTCTAAACTTCTTCAATATTATAATACCGCTCTCCAGCGTTTAAGCAAAAGAATAGAAGCTATTGAAAAAAATCGTGGGGCCCTTATTCAGGGAATTCATGTGATAGACGTCCCTGGTGGAAACATCGACATTATCATTAAGCCCTAAATCTTCGTTTATTTGCTTTTTATTCAAGGACCCCGTACGATAAAGTATCTAAGGGTTCATATGTTGACTTTTGATACTGTTCTGCAGAAAGCTTTGGCTTTAAATCCTTCACTGAATGAGAAGAGATTGCGCAGTGCCTACGAATACGCCGAAAAAATACATGCCGGGTCTTACCGAATAACCGGAGATCCTGCTATTTTGCATGTTCTTTTGGTGACCAACACTCTTTTAAGTTTGACTGCAGATGAAGATGCTTTGATTACCGCTTTTCTTCATAATATTTATGATAGTAAAGATTTTAATCCTGATACTATTGAAAAGCTTTTTGGGAAATCGGTGAGGGAACTTTTAACCAGCTATGCTATTCTTTCAAAAATTCAAACCATTGCTGATGATAAGGCTCAATTGGAAAGTTTACGAAAAATGTTTTTGGTAATGGCAAAACATATTCGTGTTGTCATGCTTCGATTGGCTGATCGATTGGAGATAATGAAAACCCTTGAGTATTTTCCTATTTCCGAGCAGAAATATGTGGCTCGTGAAACCCTTAATATTTATGTTCCAATATCGGCGAGGCTTGGTATTTATACCGTTAAAACCCAACTTGAAGACTTATGCTTTAAACATTTGAATAAACCAACCTATGAGGATTTAAAACAACAGCTTCAAGAGTATCTTTCACATAGGGGCAAAACGATCGAAGAAATGAAAATAGAACTATCAACTTTTTTAAAAAAACAGGGGATTGAGGCTGAAGTCCAGGGAAGGATTAAAAATATTTATAATATATATAAGAAGCTTAAGCTTAAAGAACATACGACTCTTTATGATATTTACGATATTTTTGCCATCCGCATTATTCTTCCTTCAAAATTTAAAGAAATGAAAAGTGAAAAAATTGAACAGACGGATCATTTATATTCTGTCCTGGGGCTTATTCATAACCGTTGGAAGCCATTAGGTATGAGATTTAAGGATTACATTGCTATGCCGAAGCCAAATGGTTATCGCAGTCTTCATACGGCTGTTTTAGGTCTTTCCTCTAATTCTTTTAGTCATCCAACTGAAATTCAAATTCGTTCTCGGGCTATGCATGAAGAGGCGGAGTTTGGGGTCGCTTCTCACTGGTTTTACAAAGATATGAAGAAAGTTCTCGGATCTAAAAATAAAGATGTTGTTTTTGATTCCATTAAAGAAAATATCCAATGGTTTTCTTCATTGGCTCAAATACATGAAGATATCGCTGGAGCTGAGCACACAGGACATGATGTTACTTTAGATCTATTTAGCGATCGAATTTTCGTTTTGACTCCTACCGGTTCTGTTCGTGATTTGCCAGTTGGCTCCACTCCTATAGATTTTGCTTATGCGGTTCATTCCGATTTGGGCAATCATTGTCACGGAGTAAAAGTGAATGGATCTATTGTTCCATTACAGTATCAGTTGAATAATGGAGAGGTGGTGGAAATAATAACGAATCCTAAAGCTCAACCGAAGGCTCAATGGCTTTCGTTTGTCAAAACGGCTTCTGCCAAAAACAAGATTCGAGCTTATCTTCGTTCAAATGATAAGGAACGTAATTTTCGCGAAGGGAAGGAGATTCTTAATAAAATATTGCATCAAATGCATAAGCCACTTCTCGATGAATCGTTGTCGATTTTCAGAGTATATCAAGGCAAAAAAATGTCTTTAAAAGATAGAGTTGGTTTTGTGGAAGAGGTTGGTAATGGCTCTGTTGTCGGGTCTTCTCTTTTACGAGGGATTTTTGGTGATTCGATGAGTTCACATGAAGTTAGAAAGGTACCTTCTTCTCTTCCTGCAAAGCCATCGATCCCATCTCAGGTGAATGAAATAACCATTAACGGAGGAGAGGGTGTCCCTTATCGATATGCCGTTTGTTGTAAGCCTGATCATGGTAAACCTATCATCGGGTATGTAAGTCGTAAAAATGTTATCACCATCCATCTGGAGAGTTGTAAAATGCTTCGACATACCCGGAAGCAGCGTACTTTAGAGGCTTATTGGCATCAAGATTTTCATACGAAAAAGCTGCAGAAGTGGTTTATGTTTAAGGCAGTTGATCGAGTGGGGCTTTTGAGAGATATTACTGAAATCATCGCTTTTTTTCATGCAAATATTTTGGAAATAAAGTCCCCAGAACGCAGTGGCAAGGAGATTCAGCAATCGCTGCTTCTCGAGGTACTATCATTACAAGTTTTTGAAAATATTCTGACACGTCTTGCCAGGGTCAGAAATATTATCGTTATCAAGCCTTTATCAAATGAGCTGCAAATTTCTCAGAATAAAGAGAGCGTTCCAGATACTGCTCTAAAAAATATGATGTAATTTTTTTTATATTTTCTTTTTCTGATCCACTGAAATGTATAGTGGGAAGTTCGTCGATATTTTTCTTTGCCAAAAAAACAAGTAACTTTAGTATGTTAAATGGGAGTTCCTCATATGTTTTTTTTCTTTGGCAGCATTGAACACAGTTGATTTCTCCATCGGGAGCGATAAAAATTTTGACATTAGATGTCCAACGTTTTTGACAATTTTGACAGGAAGTAAGTTCGGGAAGCGTCCCATTTTTGAGTAATATTTGAATTTTAAAATACTCGATTAACAAGTCGTGCCGTTTTTTATCTGGATTGTCATCCAATTTTTCGAATATCGAAACAATCAGGTCAAAAAGTTGCCGACTTTGTTCCGTGCCTTTTGAACTATTCTCGAAAATCTCGAGCACTATGGAGGCG
>CAYSYL010000037.1:0-12904 GCA_964435355.1 uncultured Candidatus Peribacteria bacterium
GCTTTATGTTTTCTGAGGGTGGTGGTGTCGTAAGAAAAGAAAACCCGGCAGCTATGCCGATAAGAACTATGGGTAAAACCCATAAAATTTTATGCGTATGAAAACCTTTTTTGGGGATTACTTGTGGCACAGTAAAATGAGAGATGAGACGGTGCGGAATTTACGCTCCTGCCAGTTGTAAAAATGGAAGTATTGAGGTGAGTAAAATTCCAAGAATGACGATGATCCCAACAACCTGCATGACTCTTTTTTGCTTTTTAGTGTACATAAAAAGAAATTAGATCTGTCCCGTTACGAGTATATTTTTAGAAAAGGTGTTGATGACATTTTGACTGTCGGCTACTTCAAGCGTGACGGTGTAGCTGCCGGGTGTCAAAAAGGTATGGACGGGTTTTCGTGTTTTTGAAGTTTCCTGGTCACCAAAATCCCAACTGTATTTTGCTATCGGGCCTCCTGTTGAGCAACGTGGATCGAACTCTATGGCTAATGGGGCTGGACCGGTCTCAAGAGAGGTTTCAAAACAAGCCGTTAATGCGACGGGGCGGACACTTATGGGTGTTTGAGCCGTCGAACGCATGTTATCTGAAGAAATAGCCGTTACCGTTGCGTTGAAAGTTCCAATTTTCGTGTATTTATAGGTTACTTTTCCGACATCGATTCTTTTGGCGCTTCCATCGCCGAAGTCCCATTCATAGCTGACGATTTTACCGTTAGGATAGGATGATGAGGTGGCATCGAATGTTACCGTTAAGGGGACCACGCCGTCGAAAGGGGTCGCTGTTACTCGGGCTTGTAAAGGCTGCGCTTGGACTTTTACGACCCTGCTTGTTTTCGATTCATTATTTTCTGCATCTACGACGGTTAATGTGGCATTATATGTGCCGGATTCCTTATAAGCATACGTTACTTTTTCGCCCGTATCGTCAATGGTCTCATCTCCATCGAAATCCCATTTATAATCCACGATGTTATTATCGGGATCTTCACTTTTTGTCGCATCAAAAGCCACTTCGAAGGGAACGGTTCCGACGATGAAGTCATCTTCTGACTTTGCCGGAGCAGGAACAGTTGTAATAACGGCAATCGGGGCTGATTCAGCTATTTCCACCTTTATTTTTTGACTCAATTCTCCCGTTACTCCTGTTTCATCCGTTACTTTTAAAATCACTTCGAAGGTACCTCCCTTTTTATAAGTATGATTGGCTGTTCTGGTATTTGCTTTCGGAGAACCGTCACCAAAATCCCATTCGTATTTTTGTATGGAGCCGTTCGGACTGGTGGATTTTTCTCCCAGGAACGTGTACTGAACTCCGGCATAATATTTTCCATCTTTTGTCGGAATATCGATAACGGGAGTTGCCGTGTTTGGCCCTGTGACATCGATCTCTTTTGTGACAATTTTATATTGACCGCTGTCATCCGTTACCCGGAGAGTTACTTTGTAGGTTCCTACCTGGGTGAATTCGTGTGAAATGTTTTTTCCTTCTCCATCTTTAAAATCGTTGTTGGCATCGAAATCCCAATCATAATTGGTGATTTGTGCTCCCGGAGCTTCAGAATTTCCGGCATCAAACTGAACCGTCAATGGTGCGCTTCCGGAGGAAGGATCCATTGTAAAATCAGCGCTCAGTTCAACCTTGGCGATAGTAACTACCGTGGTGTAATTATCAACGCTTTCGGCATTGGATCTTCGATCCCGCTTGGTTACCTGAAGGCTAACATCGAATCTCCCATTATTATTGCCTTTGTCTTTATAGGCATGAGTGGGAGCTATAACAGTAGCTGTGGATCCGTCTCCAAAGTTCCAGAAATAGGTGAGAACATCATAATTTCTCGTGTTGATCGGCAACCCACTGGCATCGAATTTCACTTCTATGGGAGCCGTTAAATTAAGAGTGGATTCCGGTATGGTCACAATGGGTGAGCGAACTGTTTTTTGTTCCGCAACCCGCTTTGAGCTGAGGAATAGATAGGTCACGATCCATATGAAGGCCAGGAACATGAGAAGCAGACCGGAAACGGCCGCCATGGTGACTCCTTTTCGACGGGAATCTTTATCGTCCCGTCGTGCCATAAAGATTCTGAAAAAGCCGACGATGGCAAATAAAAACAGCATGAGTGCCACCGCACCAAACACCAAATTAACGAGTAATATGATCGTGTTTATAAAGGTGGCCGTATTAAGTCCCAATGATCGAGCCAGTGGGTTTTCTCCCGTGGCACTCGTTTGACTGACGAAGATTAAAACAAAGACTATGAAGATGAGTACGGCCAATCCAAAACATCCAAAGCATCCATATATTACTTTTTTAGGGCTTGGAGGAGGCCGATTTCCTGGTTGTCTTTGAAGTGGCTGCTGTCGTTGCAATGTTTGTTGTTGAACTCGCTGCTGATAACTTTGCTGTTGAACCGGAATTTGTTGAACCGGTTTCGGTTGCTGGGGTTGCGGCTGTATGGGTTGCTGCGAGATCGAAACAGTTGGTGCCGGAACCACCGGAGGCGTTATCGGCTGCTGTGAAGAGACGGGCTGAGTTGAACTGGTTTGTGTATTTGTTTGTGTATTATTTTCCATCTTTAATGGGCGTAAAATAATGTAAGATTAGTATACCAAAACCAAAGAGGGTTACAAGCAAAGCCACAATGTCAGGGGTTTGGCTTCCAAGGACATTGGTCATAAAAGTTGATTGTGCCTGTTTGTCGAAAACTATATCTTTATCGACACTGTCTTTTTTATTCTTTTCATCGTATACCGTAAGTCGTACTCTGAGAGAGCCGAAAGAACGGGCATAGTCTGTCGTCCACTTTCCTGGTGTAGTTGCGGTATAGTCTTCATCATCTTCTTTTACTCCATTGCCGTTACTATCGAAATAAATGTTTTTATCGATAGCGTACTTTTTAATGTTACCTTGTGATGTGGAGTAATCGAGAGTTACTTGTGCCGTTTCACCTTTCACATGGATCTTCCCGTCGATAATGCTTGCCGCTGGTACTGAAAGCAACCGGGCATCAAGGGTTGCCGTGGTTTCTAATGATGCTGCATTCGTTAAGGAAGAGCTTCCGGTCGTTGATGGTTCTGTGACAGAAGGTGCTGCCGAATGGGTACTTATTGGCTCTTTTCCTTTCACATTGACGAAGTTGGTTATTTGAGAAGTTTTTCCCGTACTGTCTTCCACGGTTAATTTTGCCCGGTAAATTCCATACTCAGGATAGGTGTAACTTGGATTTTCCGTGGTTTGCGTCGAAGCTTGATTATCATTGTCTGTTTTACCATCTCCATTCATGTCTTTTGAAACATCGAAGTCCCATGTCCATCGAACAATTTTTTGGCCGTTCGCTTCATCAGCTGTTGATGTGGAGGTAAATTGTACCGTTTTCCCATCGGCAATACTTGTAAACGCTGCTACCGGTCCTTTTGCTGGGCTATCGACGTACACGGTCGCCGGTATGGAAACGGCTTCCGACCCTTTATCATCAACAACTTTCAAACGAACTTTATATCCGTTTTGCGACCCTTTCGTATAGGTATAGGTTACATTTGGTTTATTGTATTCCGGTTTATCATCATCGCCGAAGCCATTGCCTTCAAAATCCCATAAGTATTTCACTATTTTTCCATCTGGATCGGTGGAAGCACTGACAAACTCAATGGATTCTCCTAGGAGAATGCTTGTTTTATCGACATTGAATTTTGCTATCGGCTCTTCATTTGGACCATTGACGACTTCAAGGACAGGAGAAGTAATGTCACCAGATTCGAGACTATTCACGGTGTTGTTTTCATTGTCCGTTATTTCTACGGCGAAATTGTATCGCACTGCTTTGTTCGACTCCCCTTTTGTGCCGATGGTCAAAGTGGCATTTGGGTTTGCCGTCACCTGACTTCCCAGTTGATTGACGATATCATTTCCATCCGTCCCTTCCATGAAATACCACCATCGATATTTCACCACTTTTCCATCCGGATCTTTCGAGCCCAAGGCCGTTATCTGAACCGATAACGGCGTTTGCACCGTATTTCCGACTGGTACGACGATGAGGCTGTCTATTGATGGATTTTGCCCTACCACCTGTACTTCGACCTCGGTTGGCTTAATAGATTTTTGGCTTATATCCTCCTGATTAGCTACTTCAAGGGTTACTTTATATGGTGTATTTTTAAGTTCTTTGAAAGTGTAGGTAAACTCTTTTTTAGTATTGAAAGCGACTCCATCCAGCTTCCATACATACTGAAGGTTTCTTGGTTTTCCATCCGTATTTAAAGAGTTACTTCCGTCAAAGGTCACGATATCCTGACGGTTAATGACCAGTGGTTTTCCGTTATCTATTGCCTCATTTCCATTTACTTTCAAACGTATCGCCGGTATCGGATTTTTCGCCGAAGCGACATATACTTTTCGACTCACGGTGTTTTCATTATTTTCCGCATCAAATACTGTCACTTTCATTATGTACGTTCCCGGCTCTTTATAACCATGAGTTATAGTTGCCTTTTTATCTTTCATTTGACCACTTCCCTTTTCATTATCTCCAAAATCTGCTTCGTAATCTGTTGCTGTTTCACTTGCTACCGTGAGCGAAGCCAATGCTTCGAACTGTCCTGTTGTTGCATTTTCCTGGATAAGAACAGTGTCCTTATCGGAAGCTGATTTACTCCATGAGACGTCTAAAATATTATCGACGGGCAATGATTTTTCTACAGGTAAACTTTCCTGTTGTCCTCCTGCGCTATTTCCTTTTGGATCAATAGCTACCAGCGTGATGCTGTAATTTCCGGTTTTTTTAAATTTGATAGTAGGTTTTATGGCTTGTGTCGTATCATAGACATAATCTCCAGCATCAATTTTCTGAGCATTTTTCTGGAGTTGATTCCCGTTTACTTCCCATTGATAATCTAATTGTCCTTTATTTTTCGGATCGCCATCGGGATCGTATGTTTTGCCGGCATCACATTCAAAGGTAGCCGGCTGTTCTTCATGAGGGATCTTACAACTGAATTGAGCTATCGGGGGATCTGATTGGATAGTAACAGTTTCAGCAGCTGACTCGATCGGCTGCTGCTTTATGTTATCGGAAATTTCGAGTGCCACGTTGTAATTACCGGGCTGATTGAAAGCATATTCAATGACTTCTTTTTTGGTATCAATGCCAATGACACCCGGATTAAATTTCCAGTTATAACTTTCAATTTGTCCACTATCACTGCTTGAACCGGAGGCATCGAAAACAATTTTTTCCCCTACTTTTGCCTTTGTTTTTGATATTTTCATTTGGGGAGCCAGTGTCGAAACTACTACTGTAAAAATTTTTCGATCGACTATCCGGTTTTTATCGCTCACTTCCAGCATAACATTATATGTTCCTTCCTTTTGGTACTTGTGTGGCTCTGGACTCAGACTTCCGTTCGAGCTGGGTTGAACAACATTGTTGGCTGAATCTTTCGAGTTGTCACCAAAATTCCAGAGTACTGTTGCTCCTTCCGCCCCCTGATCTGCGAGTTTTCCATCTTTTGTCTCCGTTAAAGCGGCATTGAATTTCAATCCCTGCTGAGCTTTGCTTAATGGGACAATGATGCTGTTTCGATCCACCTGAACGAATCCATTTTTATCGTATTGGGTAATCCAATAG
Source organism: uncultured Candidatus Peribacteria bacterium (assembly GCA_964435355.1). Lineage (GTDB taxonomy): Bacteria > Patescibacteriota > Gracilibacteria > UBA1369 > UBA1369 > CAYSYL01. The sequence continues at coordinate 5,626 of CAYSYL010000037.1, forward strand.
GGATCGTTACTATCATTGTAGTTATCGAGAGAAAGATTTATTTTCGTTTGAGGAGGATTTACCTTTATGTTTATGGTTACAATGCCCGCACCGACTTCTTCGGAATATTTTTTATTGGTGACCGAATTTACTTCATTGCTTGGTTTGATTTTTACCCGAACACGATAGGTACCTGGAACTTTATAGACACAGGTATTTATGGCGTTTGATTCACCTGCATCTTTCTTTTCATTACATTCCATGAACTGAGTTACATTTGGTTCTGTCCATCCTGGATCTGACGGGAATTTTCCATTGCCGTCCAAATCCCACTCAATCTGATCATCCTGTACGGTTATACCTGATGGATCGAGTGATCCGACGGTACTAAAATTAACAACAAGTGGAGCATTTCCCTGGCTGACATTCGAAGAAACTTTTACATCGACGAACTGGAGATCTTTTAAAATATTATAAAGCGCAGCAAAGTCCATTACTGTCGTTTTGAGGGCTTGCTGAGGAGGATCTGCCGGTCCCGGTGAACCATCCTTGAATATTTCAACTGCCGTTTTAAGATCCTGAAGAGAACCCGGGGCGTCCTGCAATCCGTTTAATCCAAATGCTCCTTCTTCCTGGAGTTTCTGAAGTGAAACAAGTGCATTGAAAGAGTCATCAGCGATATTCGTCACGGGGCGAACCAGATCATACATTTCTTTCACTTTTGATTTACTGTTATCGACGCTCGTGCCAAAATTTTTCGCAATCGCATCGTTTGTTTTTTCAAAGAGCGTTTTATATGTTTTTTCTATTTCACTTTCAGCAGTGGCTCCTTTACTTTGATTTAAAAAGGCGGCGAAAATAGATTTATTTTCTTCGGGAGGAGTTGCGGCAGCCGATTCACCAACGGGTATGGCCCCAGGACCATCACATCCTTTTAATGCATCGCCATCACATCCTACCATCGCGGCTTTTTCCTGGGCACGACTATAGCCTGGCCCATAAATGTTGGCCAACAAATTAATAAGATCTCCCAATGTTGCATCGACGGCGATTGAATCAACGGAAGAGGATGGAAGATTGCTTTTGATTCTTTGAAGAATATTGACGGCATTGTCCATTTTGCTTTTGAACTGATCGAACTCTGCTTTTATTCCCTGATTCCAATCAGTTCCACACCCCACGGTTTTACATTCGTTCATTCGAGTGAAAGCACCGGATACTAATTCATCGACTGTTTTCAAATCTTTTTGGGCTTCAAAATGGAAAGCGTATGAAGTAACGAGTTCACGAGCCATCGTTTGTACCCGGGCTGCCAAAACGTTAAACCGCTTTTGTATGTTTTGACTCACCACCTGCGTGCCTTCAGTAGCGCTTCCTTTTACCCGATCGGTTCCGGTCGGTGCTTGGAGTACGGTGCTGACGATGGCGAACGATCCCATGACGATAATAAGTCCAATGACAGCTCCTGCTATCGCTTTTTTAGCCGTGCCTGACTGCTCACCTTTACCAGCATCCGTCACGTACAAGAATCCTCCATAAATGATGATCAAAACGGCTATTAATCCCAGAAATCCTAAAATGAAGTTAGTGACATTCAAAACATATTGTCGCGCCTCGGTTGCTTTGGTCAAACTAGGGCTGTAGCCTTCAGGGCTTGGTGGTTGTAAACCACCTTTAAAATCGGTAAACGAGGTAGACGTTTTGCTTCCCCCGAAGGTGGTATCCACGTCCTTGAAAAACTGATCAACGCTTTCGACGAAACCATGACCATAGCCGTTTGTATCATTCTTATTTTGGAAGTCGAATGTTTGTTGGGCGTATAACACTTTTTGACCACAAAGAAAAAGGGTCAAAATAACCAACGTCGCTACTCTTTGAAAAAGTTTTTTCTGAGTCATTTTGTTTGTATTTAGGTTTTATTTTTTATTTTGTTCAGCCTTTTGGCCCCTTTTGGAATCGGGGTTTCTTTTTATTATACCGCTTTTTACTTCTTTTATCAACGCCTGGCTTCCCATTCTCCACTCTTATCCGGCCGCTTCATAACACAGTGCTTAATCCAATTACGTTCCCAGGTGTAAATTAACTTTAACCATCCATCTCTTCGAATTCGGCGAGAGGACATTTCAATGTGTTCATCCCGAAACATGTGAATTTCTCCCTTTTTCGCCACTCTATGGGAAAGTTCGTAATCTTCTGAAGTAATGAGAATTGGATTAAAGCCTTTTAAATCTTCAAAGACATTTTTTCGAAGTATAAGGCAGTCGCCACTCACTCCACCCACTTTCATGAATCGATTCATAACAAAATTTACGGTATTAACTGCCCCAAACCAAAAGTTATCAGCGAATGTCGCTTCTTCCTTATAAATTTTTACTTTTAAGGCAATACCGACACATTTTGGATGTTTCGAAAAATAATGAATAATCTTATCGAACACTTGGCGTATGTTCACAATTCTCACATCAGCATCTATGAACCATAAGATTTCACCTGTGGCGACTCTTGCTCCCCGATTTCGGCATTCTCCAATGGTGGTTCTTCTTTCCGTCTCAATTGTGACAGTTTTATCCACCAGATCTTCAACGACACTTGGCGTATTATCACTACTGCCATTATCAGTAATGATCACTTCATAAGTGGAGGGATCCAACTCTTTAAACTGATTTAGAGTCTGGATAATCCACTTACTTTCGTTAAAAGTAGGAATTATAAAGGAAACCTTCATGAGGTCCATCCTAGCTTATTTTTACATTTTGTAAATCAAGAGATATCCCTTTAGGGATTATTGAGCTCAGGAGTGGCGTTGGTATTTTGAGCTGGGCTACCGACGGGCGGTTCGAATTTATAGGCGGTGTTTACAAGGCTATAGGCTCCCATAGCTATTAAAAGTCCAATGATAGCCCCCATGAATATTTTCTTGGCTTTGCCGGTATTTTCTCCTTTTCCGACATCGGTGACGTATAAAAATCCTCCATACATAAAGAGACCAACGGCAAGGGTGGCTAAAAAAGCCGATACAAAATTTGTTATGTTTATTATCAGTTCTTTTCCCCGATCAACATTTAAAAGCTGGGTTCCCTGGTTTGGGAATACTATGTCTTTTATGACTAATTCCGAAAGTCCTACGAGGATAATCCCCAGAACCGCCCACATTACTTGTTTTTTTGATTTTTTTATCCCTTCTTCATCACCGGCACTTATTACTAAACGAAAGCCTCCTATGACTATAAAAAGTATAGCAAGAGCTCCTACAAAATACTCCAACAAATTATAAAGTCCCCGGATTTGGTCGGCTCCCCTTCCTGCTGCCATCTTCACTTCCGCCTCACTTCTATATACCTCTCCCGCATCTCCAAAAAACACCTGTTTTACTGCTACATCCGCTAACATTATCACTATCAGTCCTAAAAAGCTGTATTTTAAGTTTTCTTTTTGTTTATCTACCACCTGCTCGATATCTTTTCCGGCCGTAATTAAACGTACTCCAGAAACTATTATCAATATTATTGCTACACCTCCAATCAGGTATTTAAAAAGATCAGCCAGGTATAAAATAGCACTGGTAATATTGCTGGCTCCCGGTTCGGCTGAAGCCAGACCGTGAGGGTTTTGATTAAAACTCGGAAGTTGCGCCTGCTTGTTTATTTCTTCCAGTGTCTGGTTAATATCCTGGGCGAAACTGGGCGAAGCTACTACCAATGCCATACTTGCGATCGCCAAAAACATGCCGAGTGACGAGATCATTTTTTTTATTCGATTTTTGGTCATAATTTTGTTTTATTTATGCCTGGTAATTGCCGACAATAAAGGTACTGACAATGGCAAAAGCTCCATACATGAGGATAATTCCAGCAAGTGCCGCCACTATCAGTCTTTTAGCCTGTGACATTTTTCCATCATCGCCTGCGGCGGTCATGTACATCACCCCTCCTGCCAAAACAGCCAAAATAGCTATCGGCCCCACTATGCTGACAATAAGATTGGTAAATCCCACTAATTCCTGTATGGCCCGTGGAGCATCGATTCCCGGCTTTACTCCCTCAACTCCCGGATAGGTAGAAGGATTTATCTTATAAAAGACGTTATTTATCACATTATCGGCAATGACGATTACGACAAGGCCAATGGCGCTATACATGAGGTTTGTCTTATCTCTCGCTAATTTATCCTCCGAACTGCCGAGAGCAATCATCCTTATTCCATTGATAACTATTTCAAGTACGGCAATGGAACCTATCAAATATTTAATGAAGGTAATTATGATTTTTGTTCTTTGATTAAAGAGTGTATTGGCGCGCAAAATGGCGTTCGGATCTTTCAAAAAACCTCCCGTGGTACATGGGACAATCGGCTGTCCCGGAATCGGATCGGGACAACCGACCTGAAAAATAGTTGATAGTTCTCCTGCCAGACCTACCACTGCCAAGCCAATTACGCCATAGAGCAAACCGCTTTTGGCTTTGCTATATACCCCATCATCTCCCCAACCGGTGAGCATTCTGAAACCGTTCCATATTACTACAGCAATAGCAACGGCTCCTAATATATAACGAACATTTTGAATTAAACTATATACTAGCTGGCCAAATTGAGAGGTGGCACTGCCTGGCGAGGATGGCGCTTTATCTTGCAATCCATAAGAACTCGGGTCTCCAATGCTCGGGAAAATACCCGGATTTGCAGCCTGGGCCATGGCCGTTAATTGAAGAGGCAACAACAGGAAAGCGATAACACCCAGTGTCGCTATAAGTTGCACAATGATTTTCGGGAATGTTTTCATCTTTGTATTATAGCAAAAAAGGTTCCTCTTGAAAACAGAGAAGCTGATCAGTATACTGACTCTGCTTGAACTATTTTTTGATATGTCTGAATCTACCTCACCATTAACAAAAGAACCACACCGTGGAAAGGCTTCATCCTTTTTTCAGGAAAGCTTTCTGGAACTTAAAAAGACTACATGGCCAACGAAACATCAAGCCTTACGGCTCACTTTTCTTGTCTTAGGTTTTTGTTTAGTTATGTCCATTGTTATCGGATTTATTGATTTTGCTTTTACTGAAGGACACAAGTTTTTAATCAATAACGTTAAACCAATTGTTACTAGTTCCGATGCCTCTACTCCTACCGGATCGCTTAACGATGTAACGGTAACCCCAGCGACACCTCCGTCCACAACACCTTCCTCCTCGACTCCTACCACTTCTTCGAATCCACAATAATACTTATTATTTATGGCTAAACAGGCTGCAAACACTGGTAGACACTGGTACGTAGTTCACACTTATTCCGGATATGAGGATGCCGTGCGCGAAGCACTTTTGCAGCGTATTGAGTCTCTCGGAATGCAAGATCTTATTTTTGATGTCGTTGTACCAAAAGAAACGCAAATCGTAATAAAAAAAGGTGAGCCTAAAACTGAAAAAAAACGTATTTTCCCAGGGTATGTACTGGTGGATATGATTGTTACCGATTATTCCTGGTATGTGGTTCGTAATACTCCTAATGTAACCGGATTCGTTGGATCCGGCACGGTTCCAGTGCCTGTTTCACCGGAAGAGTTTCATGTGATTAAAAAACATATGGGCCAGGCTGAGCCTAAATTCAAGATAGATTTTGCTATTGGCGACCAGGTTACTATTACTGATGGTCCTTTTTCAAGTTATGAAGCGACTGTCAACAAAGTTGATGAAGAGAAAGGGAAGCTCAAAGTTCTTATTTCAATGTTTGGACGAGAAACCCCTGTTGAACTTGATTTTACTCAGGTTAAAAAGAAATAAAGACACAACTGTCAATACTGTCAATGTCGAAATTTCATCTCTTTGTTATAATTTTTTCTTTTACCCTCCTTCTGATGGTGGCGGATGTTTTGACGAACGGTTATTTAAAAGGACCAAGAGTTCATAATGAATTACCAGCTAATATTTACTCTTCCGCTTCTCTTCCTACAGAAAAAACAGCTTCGCTTCCAAAGGGAACCAGTCCCGAGGATATTGCGGATACTACTGAAAGCGATAAAAAAACTTTCTCTTTTTCACTCCTACTTGAAATAGGGTTCAAGAACGTTATTCTCGCTAAAATACCTTTTCAAGGAATCCTTTTTGAAAGCATTGACTTGAGAGATATCAAAAATGTGGATATCGAAGTCTATAATATTTTAGATAATGACCGCCGAAGAATAGCAACTTTTTACGCTTTTAATACCCATGATGGTTCGATTGCCGATGAACTTTATAGTCTTGTGCGGCAAAAAGCTTTATTACTACCGAATGCTTCCTTGAATGAGACGAATGCTTTTGGAACTGCCTCTTTTTATATAAATTTTAAGGAGCGAACCACCTTCACTTTTTTGGTTGTCAACCAGGGACGAAATGTGTATGCTTTGACCTACCAAAAGGATCTTCACCCTTTTATTAAGAAACTTATTACATTTTTACCTTAGTTTTACCATGGCTAAAGAGCTCCTCACTGTCATAAAATTACAAATCCTTGCCGGGAAAGCAAATCCTGCTCCTCCTATTGGTCCGGCCCTCGGTCAGCATGGGCTTCCTATTCCTGTGTTTTGCCAACAGTTTAATGCCAAGACCGCACAAATGGGCGATGCGGTAGTTCCGGTGGAAATTTCTGTTTATAAAGACAGAAGCTTCACTTTTATTTTGAAAACTCCTCCTGCATCCTATTTATTGATCAAGGCAGCAAAAATATCCAAGGGATCAGGAGAACCGAATAAAAAGAAGGAAGGAAAGGTGACCATGAAGCAAATTGCGGAAATAGTAAATATTAAAAAGAAGGATCTCAATACTATCGATGATGAAAAAGCCGCTAAAATGATTATCGGGACGGCTCGAAGTATGGGAATTACCGTCGAAGGTTAATACTTTATATATTAGTGGGAGGCCTCGAAAGCCGTTATTACCACACAACTTTTTTATATTATGGCATATCATGGTAAAAAATACCGCGCGGCGGCTAAAAAACTGGAAGGCGTCACTCTTTGTGACATTGACCAGGCTGTTAAACTTCTCAAAGATACTGCTACGACGAAATTTGATTCAAGTTGTGAAATTCACATCCGGTTGGGAGTGGATGTCAGCAAGGCTGAACAGATGGTACGTTCTACCGTTACTCTTCCTCACGGGACAGGTAAAGAGGTGAGAGTGATCGCCTTTGTGTCTGATGACAAGGTAAAAGAGGCTAAAGCTGCTGGGGCTGTTAAAGCCGTCATGGATGAGCTGATTGAAGAAATTCAAAAAGGATTTTTAGATTTTGACGTTGCCGTAGCTAATCCTGATGCCATTAAAGG
>CAYSYL010000038.1:0-7352 GCA_964435355.1 uncultured Candidatus Peribacteria bacterium
AACCCCAACCTACCACGGCAGCTGCCACTGCGGCGCCATCAAATTCTCGGTCCAAACCAGTCTCGACCAGGTCATCACCTGCAACTGTTCCATGTGCCGCCGCGCCGGAACAATCCTCGCTTTTGTTCCTGCTGAAAGTTTCACGCTTGAGTCTGGCGAAAAGGATCTCACGAGCTACCACTTCAACAAAAATGTGATCGACCATCTTTTCTGCAAACACTGCGGCATCAAAGCCTTCGCACGCGGAAAAGGACACGATGGAGCCGAAACCATAGCCATCAACGTCCGCTGTCTCGATGATTTCAATAAGCTAAAACTTTCGCCGACCCACTACGACGGCGAAAGAATGTAAATCGGTCAGAAAGGCTCAAAAAAACTTCGAAACTATTTTTTAACTCTTTTTCTATGACCAATCGCCCTATACATTTCGAAATTCAGGCAGATGACCCGGAACGAGCCGCACAGTTTTATCGGGATGTTTTTGGTTGGGAGATAACCAAATGGGAAGGCGGCCAAATGGAATACTGGATGGTTATGACCGCGCCAAAAGAGAGTAAAGAACCCGGCATCAACGGGGGACTCCTTCGCAGACCGGTTAAAACAGACGAAAAACAGTGCGGAGCAAACGCTTTCGTCACCACCATGGTCGTTGAAAATTATGACGAAACGGCCAAAAAGATCGAAAAGGCTGGAGGTAAAGTTGCCATGCCCAAATTTGCGCTCATCGGTATGGCCTGGCAGGGATATTACCTCGATACCGAAGGCAACACCTTCGGAATTCATCAAGCCGACCCGAATGCGAAATAATATAGTTGCATTCCGATCAAAAAATAAGCCTATACGGGCAATTTCAAATCAATCATCACACCCATATGCGACGCTCTAACAGAATTCACGAAAAAAAATTATTCTGACCCACACTGGCCAGACGTTCCCCCGGAAAAAATAGAAAAACTGCACCAGCTCATCCAACAAAAATTACTATGAGCCAATCACAAAAGAGCGCATGCTGATACTGCCCAGTTCGATCCCTTCATTAAAAAACTGAAGCGGTTCATTCTTCTGCTGAAGAGCCAAAGCCGCCAGCATCGGACGATAATGTTCATCGGTGGGAATAGCCATCTTCGCGGCCGCCCCGAGTTTCTCATACTGAATAAGGGCGGCGTGATCCCCTTTTTCCGCCAGCTTCGCACTCTGTTCGTCAAATTCAAGGGCCCAGTCGTACGGCTTGGAGCTATTCCAGTCCGCAGCATAGAGATTATGGACAATATTCCCGCTCCCCAAAAACAGCACACCTTTGTTGCGAAGTGAGGCCAGCTCTTTCACGAGTTCATACTGCTCGGCCGGACTGCGCGACGCATCGACGCTCAACTGCAACACCGGAACATCGGCCTGCGGATACATCTGCAAAAGCACTGACCAGGCGCCGTGGTCCAATCCCCATTCGTTTTCATCCCGCTGAATCTCCCTGACAATCTTGCAAATCTGTTGCGCCAGCGCCGGATCGCCTTTCGCCGGATAGCGCACCTGGTACAAAGCTTCGGGAAAACCGTAAAAATCGTGAATCGTCGGAGGAGTCGGCATCGCCGTCACGAAACTCCCCTGCGTCACCCAATGGGCACTGAGACACAGAATCACTTTCGGTTTCGGCATTGAGGCGGCAAACTTTTTCCAACCGCGCGAAAAAACATTATCTTCAAGGGCGTTCATCGGATTCCCATGACCGATAAAAAGCACCGGCATCCGCTCAGTCGACCGCGCCTCTTTCAGCTCGGCAATCGCCTCGTGAGCTGGCATCACTCTGGCAGAATTCATAAAAAATTATGAAAAGGTAAGTACTTTAATCACTATCAGAATACCACCGTCGAGCAACAAAAACTTTTTGATCTGATTCAGAAATAGGATAGTTGTTAACAGGCGTACGTCGAGTCATTGTATCTTGTAAAACTGGAACAAGAGAGCGAATCCTAACCCCGCCCTGAAAACCCGGCGTATCCGGCTCATAATCAACACGGCTTTCAATACTTGTGAAACAAAAAAATAAATCTTCTCTAAGGAAGCCTACCTTGACGCTCTGGCTTGAATACGATATAGTTGCGCACTTTTAAAAATATTATATGAAAAGAACTCCTCCAGAAGGACTCCTCACTGTTGGAAAAATATTTGAACTAAAGACAGGAAGTCCAAACGATAAAAGTGTTGCCTGTTTAGTAATGGGAATCAAGGAAGACGCCATCGAAGTAGCCGAACTCGAAGGTTCAAAACAAAATAGCAGGATGATAAACAGAGCGGATATTCAGAAATTGGGAGAACCAAAGATATGGACCACCTTCAAGAAATCTCTTCACGGTCTCAGAAGGGATTACATTGAACGAACCCTTGAAACTATGCGAAATTCCATCGGAGATCTCCGTACAGCCGAAGAAATAGGCGGACAAACGATATGGCACGAACCTGGGGACAATGCTTTCAATTTTACGACCTTCGTTCGAATGCAAGCCGGAGGACTATTCCACCACGCCGACTACTCATTCGGAACACCAGAAGGTCAGAAAGTTTTCCCCCGCATGACCAACTTTGATCTCGGCGATTTAGGAGCCCTCCCTGAAAGCCTCATACGACGAGATGGAAACGGAGTAATAAAAAGTTTTCGGGCGAGAGCAGTCCAAAGACGCCTTGCTGCCAAAGAGATAGAAAAAATGATAGCCACAGCAGAAAAAGCCGGCATCCTCATGTGGTTGGACCAATACCTTGGACGCCCCGTGCTAAACCAAGGTCAAAGAGAATTAAGTGCCAGTGAAATAACCGGCTACATTCCAATCAATCAGGAAAAAAAATATGCCAAAACATTCAGCACTCTCGCTTCAGCACATGAAGCCGTAACAGCAATTCACCGCTCAACCCTCATACATCGAACGGGACACTCTTAAAACATCGCCAAGGACCCTTTAAACCCTCCCCGTTTCGCCACCATTTTCTATGAAAACCTACGACCCAAAGGAAGTCCTTGCTCCAAAAGATATCTTTTCTATCCCCGACAAGAAAATTTCCATATCGGAAGCAACAGCTTTCATAGTACTCGGCTTTCGAGATGAATGTATGAGAGTTGCCGAATTAAATGGGAAAAAACGAGATGATCGTCGTGTTCTACCAAAGGGCATACCAGAACCAGGCGAATTTGAAAAATACGAAATCCAGGGATTCCAACTTGATCCATTAGATCGTACTCTTACGATTTTAAGAAACTCTTGGGAAGACCTGCAAACAGCAAAAAAACTGGGCAAACAACCAATACTTTGGGATACCCACCATCAAAACTCCCATCATCCCTACCTAAAAACCACCCTAGAATTCTCGCAAGGTCTTTTTACAAAAGCAATATACTACTTCGGAAGAAAGAATAATGGAGTAACGGTTGTTCTCAGTGATTTTAATGATGCCATACTAAAAAGAGCTTTCCCTACCCACCTCAGCCCACACAAAGGAAACGGCGTGACTTTTTCATCGACTGAACTATTCAACAACAATTCTAGCCCCCAGGAAAGATGGGGAGTCTTCGTCCATCCAGAAATATATATTCCAACACCCCACCAACCCCTCTCCACAAACAGTATTTCACTAAACGACCTCTATGGCTATATGGCAACACTCAATAAAGATACCCCTCGACCAACAGTTTTCAAAACCCTGAAAGAAGCCCACGACGCCGTGAGTGCCATCCATCAATCCACGCTGGGTCGTTAAACCTTCCACCCCCTGACCGCCCGTACTCGATCGAATCCTTGCCATACTGGGCGAGCAGATACGCCTTTATCCTGCGCTCCCTCCGGCTCAATTCCGCATAGAGCGAGCTTCGACGAGCCAGCGCCTCCGAAAGTTCCTGAAACCGGTTCGCCACCTCCACCTGACTTACTTCGAGCCTCACTCCCAACGCTTTCAACGCAGCGGTTTGAAGAGACGGATTGCTGGGAGCAAACGACGGAAACGCTTCAAGAGTCAATACCAGATCGGAAAATGCGCGCTGCAGGGAGCCATACGACTGCTGGGACGGCGAGGAGGCCGACGCTACCGCAGGCGATCTCAAAGCTCTCACATAACTCATGACGGCTACATATTCGGGAGAATCTTTCCCATACTGGGCCAGTACCGCTGCCCGCAGAGGACTCAAAAGTTTCGCCACCGACCTCTCCCCCTTCTTAAAAATCTCCCGTCGAGCCGTCACCGCACGCGCATACAAAATTTCAGCCTCCGTCTCCGCATCATTCGCCCCATCGATCTCCGTCAAAAGGGAGGCAAAAGCTGGCGGCGAATCCTCGGGAATGGGCGGGGAAAACCCGACAAAACTCTTCACCACTTCCAGCATATCACGCGCCTTCAAAAGCTTCGAACCAAACGTCCTCTCAGAAGAAGCCACAAGGAAAAGGTTAAAGAATAAAGAAGCCTAAACCTTTCCGGATGCCTAAGCAACGTGAAAAAGTGCGACCACACAAAAGGCACGTGCCTGAATAGGGAAGACAAGGGGGTGAATACTAAAGACAGGTGGCTGAACAGTGAAGACAAAAGGCTAAGTACGGAAGACAAATGCCTGAATAAAACTTTACGGTGAAAGAATTATGTTGTGAAAGGAGAAGGAGAGGGAGGATAATAGCCGCGCCAGACATGAACCGATTTCACAATGAATGATCCTCAAAAACTTCCAGAAATGAATATCAGCATCCTACTCAAGCAGTTTATATCAGGAGTTATAGTCGGCGAAATAGGGTTACTAATCATCACTATTTATGAAATATTATTTCAACTTTCATTGGCAACCAGCCAGATAGCAGGGTTTTTAGTTATCACGGCAATCTACCTGGAGATAGCTATCCTATTAATACTATTCAATGAGGAAAAAATTAGAAAAAAAATACAAATCTGGCACAAAAGTTGGCGGGGGGATCTCCTGATTATGTTTATAGGCGGCCTATTACTGGCAACCTCTGTTTTTAATGACTTCAGCACTCACCTATTCAAACAATGGATCCTGATTATCATTGGATTTCAACCATTACCACCACCTCTTTTTCATTTTGGGGAGTACCAGCAGGCTCAGGAAATGGTTTCGAAAAGCTGGTTAAAGTTAACCACCATTGCTGTACTGCCAGCAGTCATTCCCATCGTATGGATAGCGAAATTCATCATAAATGTGAAAAAAGGGACAGAAAAAAAACACAACAATCCGCTCTTCATAAGTGACGAACCCATCAATGGGGAAGATGGAAACAAAGATGAGTTTGAATTTGAGAAAAAAGCCGGAAATTTTGCCGAAAATGTTTTCAATAATGGGTCTCCCAATAGTATGGTGTTTGGCATCGATGCTCCCTGGGGTATGGGCAAATCTAGCTTCGTAAACCTTTGCAAAAAATACTGGGACAATAAATACAAAGGCAAACTGCTCATCTACGAATTCAATCCTCTGGAATATGAGAACAAAGAGAGTCTCATGGGGAAATTCATTGATGGTCTCATCAAAACCATCAAAAAAGAGCTGTTTGTACCCGAAATTGAATCGCTGATTTCCCATTACGCCACATTCCTGCAAGATTCCAAGCCCTCTTTCTCTTTTTTGGGATTCACTATGAACCTCCCTTTCGGGAAAAAGTCTCAAAGTGACATCGTTGACGAACTGAAAGAAAACCTCAGGCACCTTGATAAAAAGATCGTCATCATTATTGATGATCTGGACCGGCTTCACTTTTCCGAAATCAAAGAAATACTTTTTACCATCAAAAAAGCGTTCACTTTTCCGAACGTCACCTACATTCTCTGCTATGACACCGAAAACATCGCCGCCCTGGAGAGGAATAGCTCTACTTCAGCCCAAACAACCCACGAAAATAAAGCAACCCATGAAAATCTGCAGATAACTTTAAAAAAACAGGTCAAAGACAGCGAAAAAATTGCCGAATTCCTGGAGAAATTCGTTAATGTTAAAATCAGCCTTTTTATAGATAATAATGCTTTACTTAAATATTTCACGTCCTATAAAAACACTGTAAAAACTAATACTGGAAATGAAAACAAAGAACTAACATCAATGCTAAATAAAACTGTAGAAGATATTTTTAAATCAAAAGACTATCATCAATATTTACCATTTATTGGAAACCCAAGGAAAATAAAGCGAATATTAAACTCCATTAAAGTACTTGGCATAAATGATAAAGCCATAGAATATGACCAGCTCGATTTTAATGGAGAAGCTCTTATAAATCTTTTATTAATCTATATAAATTATCCAAACATTTTCAGAAAAATATATAATACCGAAACTCAAGGGAAAAAAGGATTTTTCTCGCTTGTAGATAAGTTTGATGACTACTATCCAGTCAACACAAATCAACAAGCCACTTCTAACGATCAAACTTATAAGAACTCTACTATATTTGAAGAATATTTAAGCAGCTTGAACGATAATCAAAAGTTTATTCTCAGAAAACTATTTAGTGCTGATGAAAACTTAAAAGATGCCAATAAAAAAAATATGATGGGTTACGATATTCCTGAAGAGATGAGAGCCTCATCGCCCATGTTCAATGGTTCTCAATGGATGAATGCAGGCAATAATTTAGAAGAATATCTTAGGTTAATAATCGGAGGATTTATTCCAGAAAAAACAAATCAAAGAAAATTTTATCAAAAAAATAAAGAAGAAATTCTCAAATCAAAACGAATTGAAGAAATATTGGGAAATAATGAATTTTCCTTTTCGCGAAGAGAAAGTAATCACGAACAACTCTGGAGGGTCTTAGTCAATAGCGCGCGTGAAGAGTTCACTCCCGAAAAAGCCCACGAAATAATCCGTTACGCACTCCATAACATACCCCAATACTCGCTTCTTTATATTGAAAGCATTCAGGTGGGTTTCCGTGAACTTCTCCCACTTTTTATTGTCAAATTATTAGATCAGGTCGGTTGGGCTGACGCATCGAAAAAACATTGGAATAATAGCCCTGAACATATAGCCGAAATTGCCCAATGGATATTTGGAGAAAGACCTCACGAAAAGGAGGGAGTCCTGGATACTTTAAATGAAAACAAGAGAGGAGTTTTAGGACTTCATGATGTATTGGCATTTCGATTACGTTGCTGCAGTGATAGAGGTGGCGAATTTTTCAATGTATCGAATGCACTCATAAAACATGCCGATCCAAACGCCATAACAACCGGAAATATAAAAAAACTGGTGAAAGAAGAGATGCGCGAAATGTCTCAAAGAGTGTTTGCTATTTTTAAAGGACAATATATTGATCAAAAGAAAAACATTTTCGAGGAAATAGATGAATACGTGACTAAAAAGACAGGCCATCGCG
>CAYSYL010000038.1:7362-12827 GCA_964435355.1 uncultured Candidatus Peribacteria bacterium
CACTTTAGAAGAGGCCTGTGGGAAATTTTATCCATTTATCACCTCGAAAATAGGGGCCGCTGAACTCGATAATAGATTGTTAAAATTGAAGTCAGAATTAAAGTTTATTATCATTCATCAGCTAACAAACACTCGGCTGAATTTTGGCATCGGCTGCGGCTATTATGACGAAAGTGATAGCAAAGACCAACAAGGCATTCATAAAGCCATGAATGCGTACCTTTTTGAGCATTGTTTCAATCCTGATAAAGGTGAAAATAACTATCACCACTTTGTAGACTTTCTATTGTTAAACCTGGAACAGGACCGACCAGGACCAGGTGTGATAGAATATAAAGTTAATAAAGATAAAATTTTGGAACTCCTTGACCCCAATCAATTGATATCTTATTGGAAAAAGCATGGAGCTACTATAAAAGGCAAGAAATTTGAGGGTGAAGTAAAAATCGTGTACGCACCAACCTATGATGCTCCTTATGCTACCCACATAAAAGAGATCTACGAAGCTCTCGATGCATTAGTGACAGATCAACCACCTCAATCTTCCATTCGACCTTACCATCAATAATGAAAAGGCAACTGATGCCGAAATTATAGAAACGTTTTCCATACTCCTTTGAATTATTGAAGAATCGGCAATATAAGAGGAAACTGCTAATAGAAATAAAGTAGAAAAGCTGGAAGAACTCACAAAAAATGCCCCCACAGTGATTTAGACAAGACTAAAATTTGTATTTTTCCTTTATTAGAGGTATCATTACACAATAATATAAACAATTTAACAACTATGGAAACCCCTGAAGCCCCAAATACAATAGATCGTGAAGCTTTTGTACGTGAGTATCAAGAGTTAATTAAAAACGAAATGACCCCCGCTATTCAGGCAAACGACATAGCTAGAGAAAAATTAGTACATTCAAACCCTCATGACCCGGAAATAATACTCATGAGATTTTTATTTGATACAATGGAAAGAAGACAAGTTGATTGCATATTTGATGTTGGCATTGTTGATGAATATATAAAATTATTTCAAGAAGCTGAAGGCATAAAAAGCTTTGAAGAAGATCCAGCAGCAGCTCTCGATTTTTTTGAGAAAAATCGGGCTAAATTTGATGATATTGTCCGTAAAATTTTCCAATATTTAGAAAACCATTTTAATTTAAGTAGACTCACACGAGTTCCAACCAGTGAAAAAAAAGCTCCACCAACTTATTACGCAGTGACACGAGCTCTAAAAGATTTTAATGACTATTTAGACAAAAAAATAAATAGTGATCCTTCCAATAAAAATGGGTTGAAGGTTGTTAACTATATTGCCGTTAAGGTTGAAGAAATGATTTTAGGAAAGTATATGTCCAGCTCCAATCATCAATTGCAAAAAGATAAATTCAAACGAGAAACAGAAGCTTTTTTGATGATTTTTTCTCCTAATGATGCTCCGGAATTAAAAAAGAGATTTGGAAATAACAAATATCTCACTGGAATTGCTAGTTTCCCCTCTCTCCCTTTTGCTGCGCTCCAGACTCAAAAATATTTTGGTGAAAAAGATGTAGAATTAGGTAATACTGTTTCTCCTTTGGATAACGATTCCTGGAGAGAAATTGGAAATATGTATTGGAATAAAATAAAGGAGGATGCGAATGTGGAGGTAACCTCAGCTACAACAAAATTAAAAGTAGGTCCACAAAATTATATAGTATGTATTGATCCTCCAAATAGAAAAATGTATCCATGGTCTCGTGCAACCATTAAAATTTTTTATGAAAAAGATTTTAATGCAATGATACAAGATAATGAAATTATAAGAGATAAAGTGAAAGATCGCCCAATAGAAAATATAAATTTACGAACAGTGGGAGAAACGTTTTGCACCTTTGAAGTCGTCGATGGAGAAATCACTATGATTTCTGATTCATCCATGTTACTAAAAAATATTATGGGTGAAAGACATTATGAAGTTTTACGTGCCTATGTTTTAAATTATTTAGCAGCTTTAACAATAGCAAAGTATGAAGTAAAGCCTGTGGGGCCCGAAATAAAAAAGAATTTAAAGCAGCCCAATCAGAAAAACTCTGGCAAAAGATTAGTAAATCTTCCTCGTGTCAGGATTATCGAAATAGTAGATGAAACAACTGAGCCAGAACCAATGGCTCCAGACGAGATTAAGGGCCTTGGTGAAGATGAAAAGGAGAAAAAAGAAAAAAGCTATGCTGGCAGCCATGCTCGTTTACTTCCAAGAAATATGAGGCCAAGTAATAAAAATTTTCTGCTAGGGGTTAAAGCAATGCAAGCAGGAATAATTTCACCTTTAAAAGCAGTTATTTTTAATAAAAAAGGTGAATATCAAAATTTTTATTCTTTTAAGGACGTAGAAAAATATTCAGATTTTACAAAAAGAGCAGATCAATTGGAAACAGAAGCAGTGAGTAAAGAGCAGTATGTACGGTTCCAGACATTCGTTTCTGAGCACGGTGAACAAAAAGGAGCATTAGAGGTTGCCTTAGATGTTCATAAAGAAATAGCCTCTGTATAACAAGTTCCAGTCGCCCAATAAAATCGAATCATCTTCCTTTAGAGTACCGAATTGCATCAAACCAGAATCAACTATATGCTATTCAACGTAATCGATAGCTACCAACTTTATGACACTTTTCAAAATTCGAAAACCGCTCCTCATAAGCCTCATAATATGTACCTTCATGATAACTCTTTCAGGTTGCAGCAAAGTAAAAGGACCACTCGAGGGCGAATATAAATTCTTGACGCAATATAATAAACCCTCGGCATCAAAACCGGAAATCCTGGAAAAAGGTCAGATTTTCGATGGGAGCATCAGGTTAGCAAAAGGCTCCTTTTTCATCAGCGGGACAGATACGCAACAATGGCCCTGGCAAACAAAACCTCAAAACCGTCATGAAGAGGAAAAAGGAACCTATACAATAAAAGAGGACATCATTACTTTTTCAAGTCCCGATATAAAAGAAGGAGGCTGGTCTTTCAGCGGAGAGTTTAAATTCTTCATTTTTAAAACCAAAGAAGAAGCCATGAAAAAAGTGGAAAAGAAAAATACTCTCTACCACCTGTTACAAAGAGAAGGTGAATACATCCTCCTCATCAATCCTTATTTCGTTGAAAAAGAAAATATATGAAAAAAACTAACGCTGCCAGTCAAACCGCCCCTCTCACAAAGGCACAAAAAATAGCCGCGTACGATCCGAGCGCCATAGCCGAATCGGAGGCCAATATTTTCGGACTCCCCTTCACGACCGAAGAGTCGGAGGTAGTCGTCATACCGATGCCGTGGGAGGTCACCGTATCGTACCGGGCGGGAACCGCATACGGACCAGAAACCATGATAAACGCTTCGTACCAGGTGGATCTCTACGATGAATCGATAGCCGACGCCTGGAAAGCCGGGATCAGCATGGCTCCCCTTTCGAAAGAGTGGATGAAACGAAACGCGCTGCTTCGAAAAAAAGCGGAGAAATGTATCGACCACTTGGAACAGGGAGGCAAACCGACTGACGCCAAAGTGAAAAAGTACTACGAAGAGATCAATCGCGCGGGAGCGGAACTGAATGAATGGATGTACGAAACGTCAAAGAAATATCTGGCTCAGGGCAAAGCGGTCGCCATTCTGGGAGGAGAACACAGCGTGCCGCTCGGCTACATGAAAGCTCTCGCCGAAAAACATTCCTCCTACTCTATTCTGCACATCGATGCCCACGCCGACCTCCGCGAAGCCTACGAAGGGTTTGAGTTCTCCCACGCTTCGATCCAGTACAACGCCTCCAAAATGAAAGCCGTCGAAAAACTGGTCGTTGTCGGTATCCGGGACTACTCCGAACAGGAAATCAACCGCATCAACAGCTCTAAAAAAAGAATGGTCGCGTTCACCGACCGTGAGATAAAACATCAAAAGTACCAGGGCATGACGTGGAAAAAACAGTGCGCCAAAATCATCAAGAGCCTGGGGAAAAAGGTGTACATCAGTTTTGACATCGACGCCCTTGATCCATCGCTCTGCCCGCACACGGGAACGCCGGTGCCCGGTGGACTCGAATTCGAACAGGTCATGTATCTCGCGGAACAACTCATCAAAAGCGGACGACAGTTAATCGGCTTCGATCTCTGCGAAGTGGCGCCGGCCGTGAAGGACGGCAAAATCGTCGACGACTGGGATTCGATCGTAGGAGTACGCGCCCTCTATCGCCTCTGCAATCTGATGGCGAAGTCGCAGGGAAAAATCGGCCGATAATTTTGCAGCCATGAACTTCTCGGACTCAGAATGGAATCACCTGCTCGCCGGAAAACAGTTCTGGTCTTTCTATTATCGTTACTGGAATGGGATGGAAAAGGCGTGGGCCGATTCGGCTTTTTCCAATACTCTTGATCGCCTCTACGGAGAAAAGCAAGAAAACTTTGCTGAAAAAAACGCCCACCTTACCCTCACATTCAAAGGAGAGTACACCCTTCGAATCATCTTCTACGGCTCTGAAACGGAAGGAAGTACGGAGCGGTATGAGCTCCTCCACCCAGAGTGGGAAAAGGCACTTGTGCTCGGGCACGACAGTCCTCATTTCTCGTTACCCATTTTTCATTGGGACGAAATTATGACGTTGTCTCAACACGCGACGAGTTCCATCGACAAAAAGTATCTTCCGCTGTTGCTCATCAAAACGATGAAGAGTGTTCCCGGTTCCGAAACCGAAAAAATCCGCAGAGAGATAGTGCCTTTCGTCGAGGCGATCGAAGCGTTGCAAGAAAACCAGGAAGAATTTTTGCAGCAGATGTTGTGGTGGAACCAGGAGTTCGAATGGGAGTATACGGACGAGTTCGGATGGATCAATCCTCTTGAGACGAGTCTCCGGAAACCAAGCGATACCAGCAGAAAACTCCAGGTTTTCCTGAAAAGCCTCAGGAATTGGGAGCCTTGATATCAATCCACCGATGCTCAACGATACTGGTACGCTTACCCATGATTCCATTACTCCCCTGTTCAACTTTAT
Organism: uncultured Candidatus Peribacteria bacterium; assembly: GCA_964435355.1. Lineage (GTDB taxonomy): Bacteria > Patescibacteriota > Gracilibacteria > UBA1369 > UBA1369 > CAYSYL01. The sequence goes on from CAYSYL010000038.1 coordinate 12,375, forward strand.
GTCCTATGGCTAATATTTTGCCCGGCTCTTCAGGAAGAAAGGCCACCAATGTATCGATAGTTGGAAGCAGGCGGGTTTGAATATGACGGACACCTTTTGCCGAGAAGGCATTCCTTATATTAAATAGCTCAGGTCGGGATTCCCCCATTTCATTGCCAATAATAACCACTTCCAAATTTTGAAGATCACCCAATGTTTCCAAGGCGGGTGAAAGTTTTTCCATAGTATGCCCAAGAGCGTCATACGTAACAACGGTGTTCCCGACCTTGTCCCCAATGCTGGAATATCCAAGTCTATTCGAAGGAGTTAAATGAAGAAGCGCATTTCCTTTGTCTCCTTTAATAAAGACCGCCATACAACCTTGAAGATTTTCGGTAAGCATAGCTCTCTCAGAAGAGGCAAAAACAGCGACATCAGTACCTACTTTAACGGGCCTGATGTCCTCTTCTGCAT
>CAYSYL010000039.1:0-12617 GCA_964435355.1 uncultured Candidatus Peribacteria bacterium
CGTATTTTTTATAAATCAAACCCTCTTTTTCTATTAGCATTACAGGAGTACGAACACGCCAAATTAAAACTATCTCAGTCAAAAACTTAAAAGGGGGTATCCTTTGAAAAAGACACCCCTTTAAGTTTATTTGTTCAAAATAAATTAGAACATATTGAGCCAATACGAAGTGTGATATACCGACATGGCATACGATGGAAGGAATTTTGATTTGGTTAAATCAGGAGTAGCCAAGGATGGGTAATGTTTGATATCAGCCTTGCTATTTTGAGCCAAGGTATTTACACATTGCGCAAACCATATATTTAACGCGACATCTCCATAAAGTTGCTATTAGCAAGAGGATGGATTTGGCCTTTCAATAAAACTGAAACGACAATTTTGCCGCCTCGGCACGTAGAACAGTATTATCTGGCTTGAAGTTTCCATCAGCATATGCTGTTACAAAACCTAAAGATTTCATATAACAAACATCATGTTCATGGATATGATTCACCATATCTGGAAAACAATTTTTATAAGTGTTCCACTGTTGAGGAGTCAGCATAATATTGTTGATCTTCCGATATTTATAACCAAGAGCTGTAACAAAACGTGATCGGGTATCTGCATCAGAATTGGCTTTAACAATAGTTGGTGATTTACTTAAGAAAAAGCCGCCATTACCAGTCCTACTAAAAAAATTGTCAATCCGCCATATATAAATTTTATATTTTCATTCTTCTTCATAGCAAAAAATAATGAAATATGTGTTTTCTTAGTACTATGTCTACTATAATAATTACAATATAATTTATAAAAATTACAAATATCTGAATATTTCGAAAAAGACTGAAAAGACTGGTGCCGAGGGACAGAATCGGACTGTCGACGCAAGGATTTTCAGTCCTTCGCTCTACCACTGAGCTACCCCGGCATGGGATAATTTATTTGCACCACTTTTTTTCGATAAAAGCGTGCGCTAGGAAACTTACCGTAAAAATATACTCATTTCAATGCTGAAGTGCAAAAGTTTCTCTTTTCTATTAAGATAATTATATATTTTTACTTTCTGTCAAATTTGTTTTTATTGAAAAGGTAATAGATAGTATTGGTGTACGTTTCATTTATTTGTATGAGAAGAAAAATAATTATTACTTCAGCTATCTTGTTTCTTGGCTTTACAGCCGTTGCCATTGCGTTTGCCTATCGACAAAGCAGATATGTTAAGGAAGACGCTCCGGCGTCTGTTGATGTGTCTACCCTTTTAAAAGAAAATTCTCCTTCCACGTCCAATGTTCCTCTGGGAAATAAGGTTCCTGAAACGGTGGAGTTGCCCGAAAAAAAAGCTTTACCACCTGAATTAAACTTAGCCATGACTTTTTACCCCCAAGCTCCGTTCGGGAATTGGGATTATCCTTGGCAGGAGTCTTGTGAGGAGGCCAGTGTTCTTCTCGTGGCCAATACCTACCTTAAAAAAAATTGGACCCGCCAACAGTTCAATGATGAAATTTTAAAACTTGTGGAATGGGAAAAGGAAAGGTTCGGATCCTATGAACATACCGACATGAAACAAACGGCCGAAATTTTGACGGAATATTTTGGTCTCAAAGCCACCCTTCATGACTCGCCGAGTTATGACGATGTTCGAAAAATGATTAATGACGGTCATTTCGTGATTATGCCTTTTGCCGGGAAACGTCTGGGAAATCCTTTTTTCAGCAATGGAGGCCCCAATTATCATGTACTTGTCGTGAAAGGGTATAAGGAAGGAGAGAAAATTATTACGAATGATGTTGGGACTAAGCGAGGCGAAAATTATGTCTATACCTGGAAAAATGCCTGGGATGCCTTTTATGATTATGCCGAGCCTATGGAAAATGGGAATAAACGCTTGATAGAAGTTATGCCTTAGCTCGTTAAAGTATGTCGACTATTCCCAATGTTTCTCTTTCGCTCCTCGGTAAAAAAATAGCTTTTTCCACTATTGTCCAATATGCGGGAGAGCTGATTCAAATTGTTTTATCGGCTATTATGGTAAAGCAAATTTCCAATTTTTTAGGCGAAGGAGAGTTTGGAGAGTATCAAAAGATTTTGGAATTTGGACTTTTTCTAGGAGTTATCGCTAATTTAGGAATTTTTGGGAATATTGTCCGTAAAATGGCGGATGCTCCTTTGAGCGGCAAGATATTTTTCAATTCGTTGATATTGAGAATTGTGTCGGCACTTTTTTTCTTTGGGATTGGGATTATTTCTTTGTTATTGCGCCAAAGCGGGACAATTTTTATTGTCGGGAGTTTGCTTTATGGCAGTGTTTTGTTTTTCGATTCTATTAGTACCGTATGCAAAGGAATGCTACAGGCCAACTATATGATGGGCCGTTATACGATTGCAGCAGTTTTGGGGAAAGTGATACAAGCAGGCGGCGTTATTTTTTTGACAAAATCAGGGCTTCTCCATCCTGACATTTACTCTTCTTTTCTTTTTATCACAGCTGCTCTTGTTGGCACTATTTTTACCCTTACTATAAGTCTCATTTTTGTGTTTAAGAAAATATCTTGTCATTGGATTTTGGATTTTTATTTTATGAAATATGTTTTATGGCAGGGATTACCTTTTGGAGTTATAAATGTGACCAATAATCTTTACTTTCGTTTTCTTCCCGATTATTTCGCAAGCGAATTTTTAACGAGCAGTCAGTTTGCCAGTTTCGGGATCTCTTTTCGTGCAGCGCAAGTTGCCAGTCTTTTTTCGACTTTTCTAATGTTTTCAGTTTTACCGGGATTTAAAGAGTACATCGACGGAAAAGAATGGGCAAAGGCCCGTATTCTTTATAGAAAAATTACATGGCTTATGATAGCAAGCGGGAGTGTGTTGGTTATTGCTGGGACATTTTTAGGCCCTCTTCTTATTGAAATCCTCACTCATAAAAAATATTTTTTACCGGAGTTGTGGTTTGCCCTTCCTTGTATGCTTTTGCTGGCTGCCATTTCTTATGGCTATGATTTAGTTCTGATTACTTTATTTGCTTTTGAAAAGGAGTTGTGGCTTTTAAAGCGTGAAATTATTGCCGTTTTCCTCTGCCTTGTTCTTTGTGGGTTTGCCAGCTTTATGTTCACCGATGCTTTGGATAATTTTGGAGGCGACCGTTTGCTGCTCGTCAATTCTTACGGCTATCAATGGCCTTTATTTCTGGTATTATTGGGATCGATAGGAGCCGAAAGCTTTATGGTTATTGTTGGACTTAGAAAAATAAAAGAGATGCTTACTCCTTAAATTTTTTCTTCTTTCCCTTTTTTAGTTTTTGGATCTGCGTAGGTGTAAGAGGATTTTCTTCAAAGTATACCGTTTCTCCCAGCGTTAGTTCCCTAAAATCTCCCTCCAGGGCACTCACATGGAAAAAAAGGAGGGGGGCATTTTTTTCATTTGTTGTTTCAGCCTCTTTTACATATCCAAATCCATTCCCTAATTCCATAACTATGCCTTTTTTCATATCGAGAAAATATCGATTATCGGGAATATTATAAAGTTTTTCGTGTTGGGTGCGAAGAGGGCTTTTCTATATTGAATTTTCCTTAAGAATTCGCTACATTACCATTTGCTTTCGGGCAAGTCATAGAAATTGGCATAGTTTTACGGCAATTATTGGAGTGCGGGTGTAGCTCAGTTGGCTAGAGCGCAACCTTGCCAAGGTTGAGGTCAGGGGTTCGAGCCCCCTTACCCGCTCCAAAACATATAAACGGCTTCTATAAGTCGTTTTTCGTGGTTCGATTAACATTCCTTTAGGGGTTCAATTCCCTCGAATGAAAGTTATCGATCATAACATCCCTCATTTTTCCTTTTAGTCGCCTGCTGCATCTCTTGGCTCATTTCATGAGTGATGGCATCAATAGCGCCAGTAACGCAACCTGGAATTTGAATGGCTTCTTCAAACATCGTACTCACGAGCGATCTTCTTTCTCGGTCGGGATGACTAATGCTTGAAGGTCGTGCGCACACATCAAGCGCGTAAAAAGATTCTGGATGGTGAATAAGGGTTTCGACTCGATTTTTATTGTGAGGATCAGTCCATCCTGAATTTCCAGGCAAAAGGTCTTTAGCAGCATATGGCCTTGGTACTGCCCCATATTGGTTCACCATGAGGTTAAGAAAATCTAAGGCTTGCCGCATTGTCGCTGATGTATCAGCGGCATGTCCAAACACCATCAAGATTTCCGGGGTAATACCAAACTGTTTGGCAATTTTTATAGCCTCAATGCTGTCATCGATATTATTGTGGCCTTTTTTAATGGATTTCCAAACTTCGGGAGCAATACCGTCGACTCCAAAACCGACGATACTTAAGCCTGCTTTACAACACTCTTCAAGAATTTCTGGTTGCTTTCGATACGTTTCCATAAATGCGGCAACAGTACAAAGACCACGAAAACGAAAATTAAAACCAGGAAAATCTGCCTTAATTTTATTGACGCGCTTAGCAAACTCATACATTTTCTCTGGCGTTTGCAATAAATCCAAATTTGATAAATACATACTGATTTCATTGATGCCGAAGCTTTGAGCTTTCATCACTAAATAGCGAAGATCTTTGACCACCAGATTCAAATCTCTATAGACTTCTGTAACGACTGAAGCTTTTCCAGTCATTGGATCGACCTTTGACCTTTTTGCGGCACAAAAAGTGCAACCGAATTTACATCCCTGCGAAAGATACAAACTGAATTCGTGCTGAAGATATTTTTCCATGTGTTCGCGGCTAAAGCTTTCATAAACAGGGATCAGTGAAACTTTTTCTTCAGGGGGTAAACTCCCCTTCCATAATTTGAATGCTTGTTTTTGACGATCATCTCGGTCACCCTTCACGATATCTGCTCCAAATAATTTGCTAAATTGCTCATCAGAAAGACTTGTGACTGTTTGCCCGCCTAGAACAATTTGTGCTTTTGTTCCAACTTCTCCGCGTATCTTTTGACATAAAGCTCTCACCTCAGGAATGAGAGGAGGCCCAACAATATTGATGCCGATCATACTCCCTTCAATTGCGCCAATGACATCTGGAGTTAAATTTCCATCAATGATTCTTACTTTCTGGCCCATCTCCGTAAGTCGAGCCGCTGCTACTGTTAACGAACTTGGCAAAAAAATATGTCCGTCCTTGCCAGTTTCTGGGTCAGGGGCAAGAGTATGACGGGGTTGGATAAAATTATAGCTGCGAGTCATACATATAAATTTTAATTTTAGATTATCTAATTTAAATATTTTGCCAAAACTGTCAAATTAATGTTGGTAATTTTTGACATATAATATTAGAATATTTGCTTTAAATAAGCTATAATTTATTTATACTATTTTTTTGACGAAATTTTTCCACACATATGATTGAAACTCTTATAAAACTCGGCCTCACCAAAAAAGAGGCAGCTGTCTATCTCACTTGCATGGAGCTTGGTATAGCTTCAGCAGTTTCTGTGATCGCCAAAAAAGCTGGCATTAACCGGACAACCGCTTACGATATTCTGAATAATCTGGTTGAAAAAGGTATCGTTATTAGCCGAATGAAAGATGATCATTCTTACTACGAAGCTTTACCTCCCGCAAAACTGGTAGCACACTTAAAAGAACAAAGTGAAAAATTTAACCGAATGGCAAAGGAAGCTACTACCTTATTACCCGAACTAGAAACGCATTATAGAGTTTCAGGGAGGCCAAAGGTTTATTTCTATGAAGGTGAAGAAGGACTTCTACGAGTATACGAAGAAACGCTGACCTCAAAGGAAGAAATCTTAGCTTATGCCTCAATCCAGGCTAATCAAAAAGCTGTCCCCTGGTATTTTCCTAATTATTATAAAAGACGTGCCGCAAAAGGAATTTCCATTCGAGGCCTTGTCCCCGATTCTCCGGAAGGCAGAGAAAGACATTTATTGGATAAAGAAGAATTACGAAAAAGTCGCTTATTACCCTTGGATAAGCTTAATTTCACAACTGAGGTAAACTTTTTCGACAATAAAATGATGATCGCGGACTGGCAGGAAAAGCTTGGGATTATTATCGAAAGCCCGGAAATTGTGAAAGTTTTCAAGCAAACATTCGAACTTGCGTGGGAAGCGGCGGAGAAATATCACCAAGCAATTCGAAAAAGAATGGAGAAAAATAGCACACTACCTCCACAATCCAAATAGGCACCTTGCTTATTAAGAAATGCCTAAAAAGGTTCGATTAGCCTCCACGATGGGGCTCCAGAAAATTTTAAGACTTAGTGAACCGTTGCTTTGGTTTTTCCTCATATTCGAATTCCCGTTCATGATCTCACTTACTTCTGGATTCTTAATCTGTTTTTTTGTTAGTATGTGAAAGATCTGGTTTTATTCATTAAAATTACTTATGAGCAAGAAAAAGAATCCTGTCGTTCATTTTGAAATGGGTTATAACGACAAACAACGTATGGTGGATTTTTACAGCAAAGTATTTGGGTGGGAAATGAAAATGCTCGGACCAGAGATGGGCAATTATGTCGTAGCGCAGACCACTCAAACCGATGAAAATGGGATGGTACAAATTGCAGGGACTATCAACGGTGGTTTTTATCAAAAGATTGAAAATCCATTATCTCATGCTCCCTCTGTAGTTATTGCTGTTGAAGATATTACATCAGCCATGAAAGACTTAGTAGAAGCTGGCGGCAAGATATTTGGCGCCATGGATGAGAATGGGAATTCTAGCATGGAACCCGTAAATATACCAGGAGTTGGCCTTTGGATTTCGGCCATGGATACGGAAAATAATCGCTTTTCCATCCTGCAGCCACTTAGAAAATAGGCCACTCTCTAAGAGGTCACTACAATTTGACGTCTTTTCCATGTTGTACTATTTTGACGTATTACTTGCTTTTGTAATGCTTCGGTGAGTATTGCTGTTATAAGTGTCGTAATACTAATAATTTCAATTTATGGCTAATAATCCTGAAGCTCCTAAAGGTCGCGAAAAAAAAATTAAAACTTCTCAAAAACTTTCAAGATCACCCTCTCCTGAACCGGAAGTACAATCACGACGCTTTAACACTCGCAGTGCCGCACTTTTACTGTTGGCAACTGTCGCTATTACTGCTGTAGTCAAATCCCAATGTTCTTCAAATGATGGGACTCACAAGCCTGGTGCTAATGTAGAACATAAACCCGAAACAAAAGTTCCTGAGGCCTCCACTAGATTTATTACGCCTTTTCAATTCCATAGCAATGATCTTGTCCAGAACATGCTGGATCTTCAGGCTTATTGGGAAAAGATTTCCCTCGAATCACTTGAACGCTTCAAAATGCCAATACGCGCATGCCTCAATTGATCGAATATATGAAGCAGCATGCTTATTACACTATTCCGCGCGGACCGGTAGTAACTCAAAGGATTTCCAGAGGCTCGATTGAAGAGAATATGCAAGATATGCCTGGAAAAGATCCTTTATCTTTTGAAGTAGTATTTATGCCAGAAGTTTTTGCTAAAGGTATGCCCTCTGCCATTCTCACTCAAGATCGTGGTAAGACAATGCGAGTTGCCACACAATTCAAAACTGAGGATTGGCTTGGTATTATGCTTGCTCATGAAGTTTCGCATGTTTATGATCAATTGGTTGAGCATGAGAATCCTGATGATCCACAGCAAAATGCTGCTGGTGAGGTGAAAGCGTATTTGTTAGAAAAGGATCTTTTAAAATACTGGAATCCTGATGTTTATAAAAAACTTATAGAAAAAGGCCTTCCTTTATTTCACGATAAAAAATATCGCGAATTATTATCCTTGGCTGAAACTCTTTATCCACTCAATCCAAAGCAGGTATCTTTTCATGAAAGTTCGCTGGGAGCTGCTTCTATTGTCATGTCTCTCGCCTTGGAAGAAGCTCAACAAAGAGGAGCTTCTGAAGAAGAGTTCGTAAGGGTTTATAAGGAAGTGGGTGAAATTCTTTCTAATGGCTTTTAAAAAGTCTCGATATAACGGCTTTGTAACATTAATTTTTTGGAGGAAACTGTTAAATTTACTAGAAAGAAAATTTCAAGTTTTTTGAAATCTGGGACAGTATTTCGAATAATCCATTCAAAACTATCCAGAATATCGGGATAAAAAGAACAAGTATACATGCCCTTAGTATTTGTTGATTTTGTTTATTTGATTTCGACTCCTCACTATAAATATCTGCTAGTCGCTTGAGGCCAAAATTTTTTTCTAACTTTTGGCATAGTTCCTCAATTGCCGAGGCGTCAGGGTTATACATTTCTACATAATCGTGGTCATTTTCTTCATTCATAACCTCCAACCCTATGACTTCTCCGTCTTTTTCCTTATATAAACGGTATTTCCGATAGTCTGATAATCTGATTTCGGATTTTTTACCTCTTTTTTTTATATAACTGACTATTGTGCCATCCGTGGCTAAATGAACTCCATTTTGATCTATTATTAATTCATCCATACCGGGGAATTATAGCAGGTGCATCTTATAAATGAAGTTATTAAATTTATCGAGAGCATTCAAAAAAAATCGAGGTGTTATAATGGGGAGTATTTTCCCGATAATTACCACCTCGATTTTCAAGTTTATAAGAAATTTATTGCACGATGCGGGAATTCACAATGTGGCAAGAGCCTCCATTGTTGGGCAAGAATATCTGTTCCTCTTGCCATCCGGTTCCCAGATAAACAATATCGTCAATAAATTGTGTTGCAGCAATGCAGCCCATATCATATGTCAGTTCGAATGTATTATTATCTTCATCGAGCAATGTAAGGGTGCTGTTTTGTGGATCGACGGCAATAAGTTTTCGAAAATCTGCTTGAATTTGAGCTTTTGGATGCAACGGCTGGCAGGTTTGGTTGGTATTGAGTTGAGTAATTTCTGTATTTTGTCCGTTTTGAAGTCGAACGACGAGATCTTCCCCATCGACAAAATGAGGACAATTACTTTCATTGAGATTCACAAGAAAATAAACGGGAAAATCATTAGCAAGAATGAGGAGATCAAGATTTATCTGATCATAATGATAGATGGTTGCATTTGGGACAACGGTTCCACAACTGGCGAGAACTTTCGTAGCTATGGTTAGAATACAAGTGGTAAAAATGAGAATAAAAAAAGTTTTTTCATGGCTTAATAAATGAAATAATACTGGGAGTGTAAAATGATGTCGCGATCAAGATTTTATCTTCGTAAAAAGTAATAATTTTTTTGAAAAAGTATTACTCGTTTGAAGGCTTTTGCTATTTGTATGTTACTGTGATCGGCGAACAGGAAGAAATTCATCCTTTGCTTTTTGCGTTCTTATAATTAATCTTGCTGCTTCAGCACGGGTCATTTTCCCTTCGGGAGCGCAAATAGCAATCACTTTGTCTGATCTGGTTTTATAACTATTGATAATTTTTTTACTGAGACCGAAGTTAAAATATTGTTCATGCCAATCTCCAGATGTTACATCATGACATTTCACTGTTGTTTGTATTTGTTTTATTTCTAACGGAGTGAAATAGTTTAAGAGTACCATTTTTGTAGCTTCCGCTTTCGTCACTCCTTCATCAGGTCTGAAGAATTTTTGAGTATTATCAATAATACCCAGGTTTAAAGCTTTTTCTATAAATCCTGCCGCCCAATGAGAAAAAGAGACATCGATAAAAATTTCCTTTGAAGCATTAAATTCCCCAGCAAAGCGACACTTCATCAACGTGGCGATAAATTCTGCTCTTGTCATTGCCGTATCCGGATGAAAGGTTCTTACTCCCAGGCTTTCATCCTGATACCCTTTAATATCACATTTCTTTTGAAGTTCCGTGATATCTTTCCGTGCCCAATGATTCGATACATCCGAAAAAACAATTGTTAAAGGAGGCCATGATTTTTGTATCGTGTTTTTTGGGATATCGACCCCACTGCCGCCCTGACTTCCCTGCGAAGCCTCAGGCATAGAGTTTGATTCCGGTGCTGGAGGAGGAGAAGATCCTGGGTCTGGCGTTGGTTCTGGGCCAGGCGTGATTTCTGATCCCGGATCTGGTTCAGGATCCGGTGTTGAAGTGAGGGTTGTTATAGTCGCTACATTTGATAATACCGAAGAGTTACCCGCATCATCTATCGTCTTTAAGGCAACGTAATAGGTTGTCGCTTCGGAGAGATTTGAAAGCGTGAAATGCTCGGAGGTACCGGCAATTCCTGGTGTTGGAGAAGAAGCTTGGGCAGCCGAATCAAAGTTATTATCGTTAATGGGGCTGGTAGAATAGCGGACATTGTAGTCCAAAGAAGTCCCTTCATTATCATCATCACCTGGAGCGGTCCAAGAAATTACAAACGAAGAAGTGGTTGTCTGTGAAAGCGTTACTGTCGTCGAAGAGGGTTTTACTCCATCGATAATGAAATTTTTATTAAAGCCAAGTGATCCTTCTTGTCCGGGAGCTGGTAAAGTTAAAGAGGCATTGTTTCCTATCGTATCCTGAATAGTTCCTCCGTTAAGGGATAGAGCATTCGTGCCATTATAATCCAGATCGGTATTTTTTTCACCACTACCTACCGTATATTCGAATAGTAATGTTGTTGTTTCCGATCCGCCGTTAAAAGTTGATATTGCATCATTTTCTGCTGTTTCCAACGTTAATTGAGGAGTTCCCATCACTTTTACAGCTTTGCTGAAGGACACCTGAAGCAATATGGGTTCCTCAAGGCCATAGGTACCATTTATATTTGATGATGTGACATTGGTAATGGTAGGAGCTGTTGTATCGATGATAATATTTTTATTGGCACCTAATGAACCGATTTGGCCAGGAAATGGTAAAGTGACATTGGCAACATTACTACTTTCGTCAGAAATTATTCCGCCATTAAGATCCAATGCTGCTTGATCATGATAATCAAGATCGCTTGAGTTTTGGCCGGAAGCAACCACATAATTGAAAATAAGTATCGAGCTTCCTGCTCCACTTTCATACGTGGCAAATGTCGGACTATTTCCCGTTTCGAGAACTAAACGGGGTATGCCACTTACGTGCACTACTTCACTGAACTCCACCTGAATCGAAATATTTTCACCTGTTGTATAGGCTCCATCAGTCTTTGAAGAAGTAATGTTCATAATAGTAGGAGCAGTTGTATCTGGAAGGGTCGTATCGATAACAATATTTTTATTGTATCCAAGCGATCCTAATATACCCGGAGTTGGCAAAGTAATGTCGGCATCATTCGTTGCATTATCAGCAATAACTCCTCCATTTAAAGTTAATGAATCACTGGCAACGTATTCCAGATCCGACGTAGCATCTCCAAGTGAAACAGTGTAGGTAAAGATCAAGGTATCCGTCCCCGATCCACTGGTATATGATGCAATGGCATCTATATCTCCTGTTTCAATTCCTAACTCCGGACTTCCCTGAACTTCCACTGGTTCACTAAACGTTATGTGAACTGGAATCGATTCACTTGTTCCATAAGTTCCATTGGCTTTCGGAGAAGTAATATTGATAATGACTGGTGCCGTTACGTCTCCGTTAATTATAATATTTTTATTGAAGCCAAGTGACCCTTCTTGTCCGGGAGCTGGTAAAGTTAAAATCGCATTATTGTTTACCGTATCTTTTATGCTTCCTCCATTCAGATTGAGTGAATTTATGTCATTGCAATCTAAGTCTAAAGAGGTATCCCCAGCCGCTACTGTGTAACCAAAGGTTAAGGTGTTAGTGCCTGAACCGCTTTGATATGTCGCCAGAGTGGTATTTTCTTGAAGTGCCAGTGTTATGGTGGGAGTACCAGTAACATTTACAATTTCCGTAAACTCTATTTGCAAACTTACGGTTTGGCCAAAAAGATACGTCCCATTCGGAGAAAGTGAGGTAACATTCGTAACTACGGCTGTTGTATCGGTCACCGTTACATTGATACTTTGATCGGGAAGAGCATCAAAAGCGTTATCTGATGAAGCATCGTGTATGGCGATGGTAATTGTTGGGGTTTCTGAAATTATGTTTGAATCTTCTAGAGCCGTCACGGTAATTACCTGAGGTGTGTCCCAATTTATATTCGTGAAAGTTAACATCGATGAGGAAACCGATGCAGCACTCGCTTCACTTGAAGTGATATCAAAAACGACATTACTTTCCGGTTGTGCCGTTAACACCACTTCAAAAGTATCTGTCGTTCCGCTTTCTGTTACTTCTGTCGACCCCAAGGTTTCCGTCACACTGAATCCCATAACATCATTATCCGCTACATTTACCGTTAGGGTTTGATTGGTAAGCGGATCCCATGCATCGTCCGACAGAGCATCATTGACAGCTATGGTTATAACCGGGGTTTCTGAGACAATGTTGGCGTCCTGAGGAGCCGTTACAGTAATCATCTGAGGAGTATTCCAGGTCGAACTCATGAATGTAAGAGCAGGAGAAGAAACGGTCGCTGAGGTTGTATCGCTTGAAGTGATATCAAAAACAACATTACTTTGTGGTTGTGCCGTTAGCACCACTTCAAAGGTATCGCTTGATCCCCCTTCTGTTACTTCTGTCGATCCCGATGTTTCGGTTACTGTGAATCCAGCCGTATCGTTATCCGTCACCGTTACTGAAATCGTTTGATCAATAAGCGGATCCCATGCATCGTCCGACAGAGCATCATTGACAGC
>CAYSYL010000040.1:0-2023 GCA_964435355.1 uncultured Candidatus Peribacteria bacterium
GAGTGGCACTCATACTCGTGAGTGCTTTTATTTCTCCCAGTATTTTTTTTATGTGCTTCACTGCTTCTATCACATCTCCTGTGCCGGCCTCCCCTTTTGTTCTTATCATGGCGGCTCCTTCCTGTATTCTTCTGAGTGCTTCGCCAAGATTTGTAGCTCCACAAACGAAGGGGATTTCAAATTTTTCTTTATTAATGTGGTGATTATCTGCTGGAGTTAATACCTCACTTTCATCGATAAAATCTATATTCAAGGCCTGGAGAATTTGAGCTTCAACGAAATGGCCAATTCTTACTTTTGCCATGACGGGTATAGTGACCTCCTTTTGAATGGCTTTTATTAATTTTGGATCGCTCATGCGGGCGACTCCTCCCTGGACCCGGATATCTGCCGGAACTCTTTCAAGAGCCATGACGGCGATGGCGCCCGCTTCTTCGGCGATTCTTGCCTGTTCGGCGTTGGTGACATCCATAATGACACCTCCCTTCAACATTTGTGCAAGGCTCTTTTTTACTTCCAATGTCCCCTTCTTTCTTATGCTGGAACTCTTTTTATTCATAAATTTATTATTACTGCTCCAATGTATCAAAATGGAAGTTTTGCTTCAATAAAAAATTCCTTTTAAAACTATATCTTTTGAAGCTTTTCCAGGGGAACCTTTAAATCTTTCGGTAAATCGGTGCTAAAGAGCTTTATTTTTTTATTTCTTTCTCCAGGTATACTTAGCCCAAGTTCTAAAGAATGAAGGAAAATTCGTTGTAATCCATATTTTTTCGCAAACGCATCATTGGCTTTGATGTTTCCATAAAGTGTGTCACCTACCAATGGATGGCCAATAGAAGAAAAATGGACTCTTATTTGATGGGTCCGTCCTGTAAGGAGTTTTATTTTTACCAAGCTGCACTCTTTGAAATCGTCTATAACTTCATACTTTGTTACCGCTTCCCGTCCTTCTTTATAAGTGATGCCCATTTTTTTACGATCTTTATGGTGTCTTCCTATCGGAGCGTTAATAATTCCTTTTTTGCTTTCTAGTTTCCCAAGGACTAAGGCTATGTAAATTTTTTGTATGGTTCTTGCCTTGAACTGTTGCATTAAATATTTATGAGCTGCGTCATTTTTTGCTACCACCAAAAGTCCACTCGTGTCTTTATCGAGTCGATGAACGATTCCGGGTCTCAGTACACCTGAAATGCCACTCAAGCTTTTTTCACAATGAAATAAAAGGGCATTTACAAGGCTATTCTCCCTATACTTGCTTCCTGCTGGATGAACGACCACGCCTGGAGCTTTATTGAGTACGATGATATTTTTATCTTCGTATATGATGTCGAGAGGAATATTTTTTGCCTCAAGCTCCATTTTTTTAGCTTCGGGAATGGAAACATCGATAATGTCGCCGGGTCTTAAGACATAACTCGCCTTAGTTTTTTTGTTATTTACTACTATGGCCTGATCTTTCACCAGTTTTTGTATGTACTCCCTTGTTATTTCTGACAGTTCCTTCGCTAAAAACTTATCGATACGCTCAAGAAGAGTAGTGTCACTCACAATTATCGTTGTTTTTTTGTAAGCCATTACGCTTTTATATCCAATATTTCGATTCGGCTGTATTGTTGACGATGTCCTTGTGTTTTTTGATGTCTTTTTTTTGCTATAAACTTAAACACCCTGATTTTGTCACCTTGAACATGATCAACTAATTTTGCTTCAACTTTTGCTCCTTTAACATAGGGAGTTCCAACTGTAGCGTTGGTGTCACTTTCAGCTATAAGAAGTACTTTATTGAATGTTACTTTGGCCCCTGGTTCTCCTTCCAATAAATCTACATCGAATACCTCGTTTGGGGCCACTTTGTATTGTCTTCCGGCTATTTCTACTATTGCAAACATAAATAATGCTGAATTAAAGCTGCACTAATGTAAATGAATTTATATTTTTTTTCAAGTCAAACTCTCATTATATTTGTTCATAGTGTCGTCAAGCCCATTTATAAGCGCGTTTATTAGAGCTTCTGTTCCTA
>CAYSYL010000040.1:2033-12574 GCA_964435355.1 uncultured Candidatus Peribacteria bacterium
AAATGATGCGGTTTCCTGATTTTTTGGCGCCGTTACTACCCTACTTTCAATACCAATGCGTATCCGAGGAAAATTTTTTTGCCCCGACAGTTCTTGGATTATTGATTTCATTCCGTTATGAGTTCCAGCACTTCCCTTTTTTCTTATTCGGAGGATTCCTAAGGGAAGATCCAGGTCGTCATATACGACCCATATTTCTGCACTGGTGATCTTATAAAAATGAACCAGTGCTTTTACGGCTTCTCCAGAATTATTCATGTAGGTTGTCGGTTTCACTATAACGATTTTTTCTCCATGTATGGTTCCTTGACTTATTTCTGCTTTAAATTTTTCTTGGCGTGAAAAGTCTTTAAAATCCAATGCTTTTTGAAGTGCGTCAACTACCATAAATCCTATGTTATGACGGCTTCGTGAGTACTCCTTTCCCGGATTTCCTAATCCGATGATAATTTTCATGTCAATTTTATAATGCTTTGTGGTAGTTTACCGCATTTTAAAGTTTTGCCCTGCGATACGAATTCTGTCGCCTGCGCTTGCTCCTTTTTTCTTGAGTTCATTATAAATACCCATTTTTTTTATAAAATGGTATATTCGTTCCACTCCTTCCGCATTTTCCATGTCGGTCATATTGACGACTTGCTCTATGCGCTCACCTATCACGTCGAATATTTTTCGTGTTTTGCCCGTAGCGGCCTCAACTTTACTTCGTCGGTATATGACTTCAAATTTTCTTTCTGCGATAGGACGGAAGATTGTCTCTATCTCTTCATTATTTTCCACAATTGCATTTTTTTCTTTTTTCTTTTGTTCTTTCAAAAGTTTCAAAACATCAAATATCAAATCCCGTATGCCTTCCCCTGTTGCTGATGATATGCGGTGAAATTTTTTTATAGTAGGATTTTTCTTTTTTAATTTTTTAATAAATTCATCTATCTCCTCTTCAAGAAGAACGTCACATTTACTTACTACATAAATTTGCTTTTTTGTTGATAATGTTTCGTCGAAAGATTTCAGTTCTTTATTGATTATTTTAAGATCTTCCGGATTGTCCCGTGTTGGATCGATGAGATGTACGAGTATTTCACTCCTGGCTACGTGGCGTAAAAATTTATGACCAAGTCCTTTTCCCTTATGGGCATTTTCGATAAGTCCCGGTATATCAGCAACGACAAAAGAGTCGCTGCTTCTTTTGTCATAATCAGCCATTTTTACGACCCCGAGATTAGGAATAAGAGTGGTGAATGGGTAATCGGCAATTTTCGGCTTAGCATTGGAAATTTTGGAAATGAGCGTGGATTTTCCTGCCGATGGAAAACCGATAATTCCTACATCTGCCACCAGTTGTAACTCCAGGATCACTTTTTTTCTTTGGCCGATTTCCCCGAGTTCAGCAAAGTCAGGAAGTTGATGAATGCTGCTTTTAAAATGAGCATTTCCAAAACCACCTTTTCCTCCTTTTGCTACTACGTATTCTTGGTCATGTGTTTTAAGATCCGCTATGGTTATTCCATTTTCTTTTACGAGGGTGCCAACCGGAACTTTCAAGATGAGATTCTTGCCACATAAGCCGCTCATAAGTTTTTTTTGGCCATCTCCTCCTTCTTCTGCCTTAAAAACTTTGTAAGTGTTAAAATCTACTAGTGTATTAACATTTTGATCAGCTTTAAGTATCACACTTCCTCCATGGCCACCATCCCCACCATCCGGGCCTCCCTTGCTGACGAATTTCTCACGATGAAAATGAAGGGCCCCTTTCCCTCCTTTCCCTCCTATAAATTCCACTTCAGTTTGGTCGCAAAAAATACTCATAGATTCTTCAATAATACCTTTTAATGTATAAAACTTTTTTATTTGCTGGTAACTTCGTTGTTTATTAATTTTGCCGTTACCACAAGCCGTCGAAGTGTCGTATATACGGGAGTACAGGTGTATATGGTTAACATTGATTCATCAGTGTTGTCCTCTATCTCAGTAGCCGTTGGAGGAACTTCTTTTACTTCAGTGACTTCATAATCGTACTCGTTTCTATTCCAGTATACTATTATTTTATTCCCCACCTGAACTTTGTCGAGGTAAAACAATGTGTGTGGTCCACTTGTATACATATATCTATGGCCTGCCAATACGGTATTGCCACCTTTATCGGGGGTACTTGTTTGAGGTCGATGCCATATACCTTTATCGAGCGTTTTTTCGGATTCGCCTTCCATTATCGTTGTATCTACTCCAATTTTGGGAATAACTAAGGTGTTTTCTTTTGGTGCCTCTTTTAATTTTTCGAAAGTAATTTGCAGTTTCTTACTTTCTTCCGTTACGAGTCGGCTTTTGTAAATGTATCCCTTTGTCTCATCCCCGCCTAAGCTTTGAGGGACTATAAAGGGAAATAGCGGTGACAGGAGTAGATATAGGCCCGTACACACTACGAGAAGTATAATTATTTTTTTCATTATAAAATTGATTGACAAATATTATTTAACATATATTATTTCGTCCGTCAATGACAATGTTTGTAATGTAAAGGGTTTAAAAATCGTAGTACTGAATGAAATTTGTTTCTTAATTTAAATCTTAAAAATTATATTATTTTTTTTCACTCTTATATGTTTTTTCACTTCATTGAGAAAGCAAAGAAGTCCACAGCTCTTTTTATAATGCTGTGTTCCTTTTTAAATTTTTCTCTTTCAACGCAAGTGGCATTTGCTGCTGGGCAGTTCCCTATGAGTGCCACCGTTTGTTTGGATACTAATCCTGATCAGGTCTGTGGTCTAGGTGACACGTATGTGGCAAGTGTGGGTATTACAGTTGAAGATACCGATGAAAATGGAGGTAATGCCATTATGGGTTTTACTGACGTCAATGGCTTTTTCGGTTATCAGGTTGATGCGGGTCTTGTGAGCGTGTCGGTTAATGTGGCAGATTTTGTAGCTCAATACCCTGGGGCTACCCTTATTTCTCCAAGTCCGTTCCAGGTGACGATTGATCCTTCTGATAGTGTTGCTCCAGCTGTCAGTTTTGCCTTTAAACCTTTTTCAGTCCCGGTTGGTCCAGCTACTGGAAATATTTATGGGCATGTTTTCTATGATTTTGATGGAACGGCGGTACAAGATTCGCCACAAGATTCGGATGTTGCCGGTTTATCGGTAACCTTAAATGACAGTAACGGTAATCCTGTTGGAGTTCCCGATGCTGTGACGGATGCTGATGGTAACTATGTATTTCCAGATGTTGGATCTGGAAATTATCAGGTTCACATTAATACGGCTATGCCTCCCTTACCTACCGGAAGTTTTATTAATACGACTAGTCAATGTGTCAACGGTCAGTGTGGGAAAAACGATCAAGATGTGACTATTGTTTCAAGTGATGTCACGATGCAGCCTGTTGGTTATACGGCCGATCTTCCGAAAGGAACTTTGGAGGGGCATGTGTTTCGAGATGATACTGGTGCTTTAAATGTTGTTGATGAGCCAACCGATAGTAATGGCATTCATGAACCCGTAGAAAACGGATTGGAAAATATTACCGTTACTTACACTGATATGAGTGGATTCACCAAGACGGTGATGACGGGTGGTGATGGAGGATATGTGGTCCCGGTATATGCTGGAAATGTCTTGGTTACCATTAGTAATAATGATCCTAATATTCCTGCTGGTTATATCCTCACTACTGGAAATGATACTCTACAGCAAGTCGTAGATGTCCCAACTCAAGCTTTCGGAGTTGCTGATCTTGTAGGATTTGGCCCATTGCCGCCAGGGCAGCAGCCAGATGCCGCCGTTGAAGGGCATCTCTTTATCGATGATGCTGGTCAAGTAGGAGTAATGGATCTTCCAACGGATGGAGATGGTATTCAAAATAACGGTGAGTCTGATCTTGCGAATGTGGATGTTGCCGTAACTTATGGAAATAATCCTCCTCAAATTTATTCGACTGATGCTACTGGTAATTATTATGCTCCGATTGTTGGGGGGATGGTGAATGTTTCTATTGATTTGAATGATCCGAATATTCTTCCTATTCCTTTTACTATTTCTACCGCTAATAACGGAGGAACTGCTGTTCAAAATATTAATGTTCCAAGTGATACTACTCAAAATGCTGTTGCTGTTGGTTTCGGACCACGCATCCCTGGTAATGGAAACGGTGGAACCGGAATAGTTCGCGGCTTCGTATGGTTTGATGAATTAAATCATGGGCAGCAACCGGGTGTTGTCCCTCCAAAAGATCCTCAAACGGTTGATGCTTCTGAAACGGGTATTGCCGGCGCTACCATAAACATTAAAGATGGTAATGGGGCTATCGTAGCAACCGTTCAGACTGGTGCTGATATTGCTGAAGCTGATGGTAGCTTTTACAACTTTGAAGTTACTGATTTGATGCCTGGCCAATATACAATTGAACTGGATATGGCCAAAGCTCCTTTTGCTGCTTTTAATCCCGATAATGATTTCCTTCTTACCCATACTCCTGAAATAACAACCAATAACAATTCCCAACCAGTGATGGTGCAAGGAGGAGTTGTGACTACTGCTTCAGCTATTGGGGTTGATGTGCCAATAACTTTAAGCGGAGTTGTATTTAATGATGTTGACGGGGATGGACAAAAAGATCCAGGTGAAACGGGAATTGAAGGTGTAAAGGTGGATATTTACTCTTATGCTCCTGTAAGTGCCATTAAGAAACCAAATCCACAAAATTCTCCTGATCCTTTGGATCCTAATTATTCATGTGATCCAAATGCGAACCTTAATCAAGCTGAACCTTATGGTCCCATTGGGGCTTCTCCAGCTATTACGGGAGTAGATGGAGCCTATACATTAGTTGTTCCAACCACTACGGCTAAAACTCACTTCTTTGCTTATGTTGAACCAAATCAAATAGTTTTGAATAATCATCTTTTGACGACTGGAAATTTTGATATTGGAGCTACCGGAAATTGTGCACCAGCTGCACCAGAGACGGATGATATCTTTACTAAATCCGGTGAAATAAGAAACTTCAATGACATTGGATATTCATCTCCCACTATCCGAGGATTTATTTATAATGACACTCTTGGAAACGGTATTTGGGATGGCAATCAGAATAACCTAACGACTGAGCCGGGATTAGAAGGAGCGACGGTTGTTGTTACGGATTTCAACAATGTCGTTCATAATGTTTCTGTTGGTCCGACCCTCTTTTATACCGATAAAAATGGAAACGTATTGCCTTATAACTATGTCCTTCCAAACCTTCCGGTGGGCGAGGCTCATATAGAGGTAGATATGACAGGTGCTCCTTTTAATGACCCCAACTCTACTTTATATAATGAACATAATCCTGTTTTAACGACATTTAACGGTGGTGATTCCCTTACCCCTCAAGTTGTTGTTGTATTGTCTGATGACGTGACTGATGCTCAAAACATAGGGTTTGACGCTCCAATTGTTATGAAAGGTGTTGTATTTAATGATTTGGACGGCGATGGTGTACAAGATGCCGGTGAACCAGGAATCGCGGGGGTAAAACTGGATCGTTATACCTACACTTGTTGCAGTCAGGGTATTCCTTACTTTGGTCAGCCTGGAGTTGTTATTACCACTAATCCGGATGGGACCTTGTCTTACACTCTTGAAGTTACCACCGGTAAAACGGCTTTCTTCTTCCTGGTAGAACCGAATCAGCCCCAACTGAGTGGTCTCAATTTGACGACGGGTATGTTTGATACCGGAGCTGTTGTTGATCCTAATACGAATGATTTCTATCAACCAAAGTGGGCTGAAACCGATCCAATACTTGGAATGGTTTCTGGAAGTACCAATACTTTCAATCCAGTTGGTTATTCAATTCTTCCGCCTAAAGCTCAACAGCCTCTCCGTGGTTTTGTTTATTACGATGCTTTGGGGAATGGCTTATGGAGTGGAGATTTGGTAACAGAGCCAGGACTTGAAGGAGCTATGGTTGCTGTTACTGATTCTCAAAATGTCCAGCATGTCGTTATGGTTGGTCCTACTTTGTTTGATGCTAATAATCAACCTTATAACTATGAAGTTTCCGGGTTATTTACGGGTCCAGCAACGGTTAAAGTAGATACAACTGGAGCTCCTTTTAATGACCCAAATTCCCCTCTTTATACTCAGAATAATCCGGTGCTGACTACTCCTCATGGTGGTGATTTAGTGACTCCTCAAAATGTTGATGTTTTGTTGAACAGTGTCACAAGTGCCAAGAATATAGGTTTTGATGCCCCAATCGTTATGAAAGGTGTTGTATTTAACGACGTGGATGGAGATGGTGTGCAGGATGTTGGTGAACCAGGGATTGAAGGAGTGAAACTGGATCGTTATACCTATGTGTGTTGTTCGCAGGATGTTCCATATCTTGCTCAGCCAGGACAGCCACCGGTTTTTGTTACCACAAAAGCTGATGGAACATGGTCTTACACCCTCGATGTTACTACGGGTAAAACGGCATTCTTCTTCCTGGTAGAACCGAATCAGCCCCAACTTACTGGTTTCAATTTAACGACTGGGTTATTTGACACTGGCGCTGCTAAAGATCCAAATGACGTTTATTATCCGCCGAAATTTGCTGAAACGGATCCTATTCTTACTATGGTTTCTGGCACTACGTATGCCTTTAACGATGTTGGATATCAAGCGTATGGGACTCTTCAGGGGCATGTCTTCTTTGATAACAATAACAATGCCGCTAATGATGCCGGTGATACTCCAATCTTTAATATTAAGGTGACGGTTACCGATCAGTATGGAAAAACATATGATGTGATGACTGATTTAAACGGGGACTATTCCGTTCAAGTGCCACCGGGTTCTGTCACGGTAGATGTCGATAATAATGATCCTCAAGTTACTACCAAGGTTGTTACTACATCAAATGATCCTCAGAATGTTACTGTTTCATTTAATGCTACTGAAACGGCTGGGGCTGTAGGATTTGGCTGTCATGGGTGCCAACCGGGTGGGGGTGGAAATCCTTCTACTGACACGACAACAGTTCATGGGTTCATTTGGTTTGATGAAGTAAATCATGGTATACAGCCGGTTGTTCCTCCAAAAGATCCTCAAACTGGTGATCCTGAAACAGGAATCAAGGGGGCTACGGTTATTATTAAAGATGGTGACGGGAATGTTGTAAAAACAGTCCAAACCGATATTGATCAAGCTGAACCAGATGGTAGTTTGTATAACTTTGTGGTGAAGGATTTAGCTCCAGGCGAGTATATCGTTGAATTGGATATGAATACTCTCCCTTTTGCTCCTTACGATGCTAATCCGGATGCTCGACTTACCCATAATCCTGAAATTACCACTAATAATAACGGTCAGAAAATAGTAGTAGAGCTGAACAAAATTACCTATGTTCAAGCTATCGGGGTGGATGCTCCGATAACTTTAAGTGGTGTCGTGTTTAATGACCTTAACGGCAATGGAACGCAAGATGCTGGTGAGGCTGGAATAGAAGGAGTAAAAATGGATATCTATTCCTACGCTTCCGTAAAGAATATTCATAAACCAAATCCACAAAACTCTCCTGATCCTTTTGATCCGAACTATTCATGTGATGCCTTGGTGGATCCAAATACGCCAGAACCTTATGGCCCAATTGGTTCATCCCCTGTTATTACCGGCGCAGATGGAACTTATACTATGGTTGTTTCAACCAGTACTGGAAAGACACATTTCTTCGCTTATGTTCAGCCAAATCAAGCTGTTTTGAATGGCATGACCTTAACAACTGGAACTTTTGATGTCGGCGCAACGGGTAATTGTGGCCCAAGTTCTCCAGAAACTGATGATATCGTCACCCAATCTGGTGATATAAAGAGCTTTAATAGAGTGGGTTATTGGGTTAAGCCTAATAATGGAGGAAACCCTGGTAGTGGCGGAAATCCCGGGAGCGGAAACAATCCTGGTAGTGGCGGAAATCCTGGCAACGGGGGAAGCAGTAGTAGAGGAGGAGGGAGCGGATTTCCGGGATTTGGTGGGGGTAGTGGCTCTACTGGTGGAGGGTCGACACCTGACAACTATGTGGGAGGAGGCTCACAGCCTGAAAATACTCCTGATTATGTGGGAGGAGGCTCACAGCCTGAAAATACTCCTTCCGAGAAAGGAACTCTTCCTGAAACCGGTGGAAACAATAATGTTGCTTCCCAAATGGCTATAGGAATTGCTCTTTTAGGGACCGCCATCATTATCGCCCGCAAGAAGAACTACTGCTCCATGATTATAACCGTGAAAGCAATTAAGTAGTCTCATTCTTCATTACTTTAACAAAAGAAACCGGAGGCCTTTAATGCTTCCGGTTTTTTTGTTATACTATTAAGATTTATATTACTCAATAGTTATGAAAACTAAAACAAAATTTCTTTACGGAGCTTTACTTTCGATTTCTCTTTTTTCTTTCTTTTGTGTATTGCGAGATAGCAGTTTTATAAATGTTAGCGTTTTGCCGGTTAAAAGGGAAAACCTCCATTCCGTGGCTCTCCCGGATGTTTTGAAGGAATCACTTTTTACTATGCCGGTGAATAAAGTCCCGAAATGGCTTTCTATTCCACAGGAAGATTGGGATGCCTCATTTGAAGATATTGCCGATGAAAAACTTATGAATTTACCCATCTATGACCCTTCTATACTAAAAATTCCACCCAAAGCCCTGAATGTTTCTACTGGTAGGGGTGTGGAGCAGCGCAATACGCAGCTCACGTATATTGTTCCTTATATGGGAAATTATAAATTTGACGGAGTAGAGTATGCTGGGAGTCATTCGGGCACGGATATCCGACTTCCGCTTCATACTCCTATTTATTCTATTGGAGATGGTGTAGTTGTTACTGCTACGAAGAGCTCTGTGGGGTTTGGAAATCATGTGGTAATTCAACATGATAATGTCCCCTCCTATGAAGATCCCAAGGTTTTGACGACCTACTATTCAAGCTATAGCCATTTGTCAGATTTCTTTGTACAGGAAGGAGAAAAGGTTACGAAAGGTCAAAATATCGGTTTAAGCGGTCAGACGGGGGCGGCTAGTTTGCCTCATCTTCATTTTCAGATCGATAATGATAAGGCTCCTTGGCATCCTTATTGGCCTTTCAGTTTTCAAGAAGCTGCCGATGCTGGTTTTAGTTATAGTGAAGCTGTCAGTGCTGGCTTGAACAAGGATAAGGCCATTGCCGTCACTATTAATCCCCTCCTCTACATTCAAAAATACAGTAGTACCATTTCTGAAACACTTCATGGAAGTGCTAAGCCTTCTCCTGAAACTTCACTTCGCCGTGTTCAGAAACTAAGAAGTGAGTTTAATTTTTATGGGAAAGGGTTTTAATATAGCCTTTTGGCACAAATGATTTAAAGGGTACATTATTGAATGCTTTATTTCATTTACATTTTTACTCCTCTTACTCGATTTGGCGATAAGTGGGTATTGTTTTTTTTGGGGGCTTATGTTTTTATAGTGTGTAGTTTTCGGGCGTGTGGCGGAACTGGCAGACGCGTGCGACTCAAAATCGCATTTCAGCAATGAAGTGAGGGTTCAAGTCCCTCCATGCCCACCAAGACGTACAAACAGAGACTCCAATTCGGGCTTTAGGTTTATCTGAGACTATTTTTCTGCCGTATCTTAAGCAAAATAAAAATTTAGCCTTTAAACTAGCAAAAAATTGTCCCTATACATATTTTGATATACCTAATGCTATAGCATGGTTATTAAACATTTCTTTTTTTGCTGTACCTGATCTTACTCTAGAAGAAATGGTAGAGTTAAATGGTTTATTGCCAACTATTTCTCAAGAAGAGAAAAGAGAAGAATTTTATTTAGAGTTAAATTTATCTCAAAATATAGCGAAAGATCTCAAGCCTTATAAATCTATAATTATGAGGATAAAAAACGATAAGATGTGTCTTTTTTATACAATTGAAGGAAAGTTTTTTTATAAATATTCTTTAGAAAATATAGAATATCCTGATTGGTTAAATAATAATGAATCACTAGAGACAACTATAATGAAAGTTGTAGAGAATGAAGAGAAAAATTTTATTGTTACTATTAGAGTAATAAAAATATCGTAACCACATTATTACTTAACGTCTAAATGAGGCTATGGCTTTTAAATCAATAATTATAGGAGCAGGCGAACCTCATATTGTTGGCGATGATAATTTGAAAAATCAGATAATAAAAATGATTGCGAATCAATATCAGAGATATCCTGATTCCAAAGAAAGATTAGAGCAATATAAAAAAATTCTTTTAGAACATCCTTACATCCATTTTGATCCACATCAAGCTGCTGACCATAGCTATAAATGTCAAAGATATAATAAATGTAAAAGAAGTCTCGATAAGCTTATTAGTGCATTAAAAGAATCGAGCATTAAACAAATATGTCCTGATGCTACAGGACAGTTTATTGTAACTTCTCAAAAACTTATAGATCATTCGGTTAAATTATTAGATATTGAGAATAAGTTATTAGTTAAGATAGAAAGACACCCTGGTAAAGGAAAGGGTCATATAATCCATCAATATTGGATTTA